>DRHQ01000001.1 GCA_011049545.1 Candidatus Aminicenantota bacterium
ACTTGCCAAGTTAACTTAGAAAATGACAAAAAAAGATTTTTATGAAAGCCTAGGCTTAGCGCAGAATTCAACTCAGGAGGAGATAAAAAAAGCCTACCGTCAAATGGCTCTTAAATACCATCCTGACAGGAATCCTGACGATAAAGTATCCGAAGATAAGTTCAAAGAGGTAGCTGAAGCTTACAGTGTGCTCATTGATCCTGAAAAGAGGTCTACATATGATCGATTCGGCCATGATGGATTACGAGCAGAAGGATTTAGCAGCTTTTCCGGCTTTAATTCATCAATTTTTGAAGATTTTGAAGATATATTAGGAAATTTCTTTGGCTTCAGCTTTGGAGATCTTTTCGGAAATCAGCAAAGAGCAAGCGCTCATTATCCCCAAAGAGGAAGAGATCTTGCTTTAGATCTTGAAGTATCTTTAGAAGAAGTTGCTTTCGGAGCAGAAAAAGAAATCAAACTTGACAGAGTAGAGCTTTGTTCTGTTTGCCAGGGATCAAGACTGCAGCCTGGCACTCAGAAATCTATCTGTCGATACTGCCAGGGCAAGGGACAGGTTCGCTATCAGCAGGGATTCTTTGCGATTTCACGCACCTGTTCCCATTGCCACGGATTAGGCGAAATTATAACCACTCCCTGCAGGGAGTGCGGCGGCTCAGGGAAAATGAGGGAAAAGAAAGAATTAAAGGTAAAAATTCCACACGGAATTAATAATGGCATGAGACTCAGACTAGAAAGAGAAGGAGAAGCAGGGGACAGGGAAGCTCCAAGAGGAGACCTTTATGTTGCTGTCCATGTAAAAAAACACGAGATTTTTCAAAGAAAAGAAAATAATCTTTTATGTCAACTTACAATATCCTTTACCCAGGCTGCGTTGGGAACAACAGTAGAAATCCCAACTCTTGAAGATAATGAAGTTCTCAAAATTCCGGCGGGGACCCAACCAGGTGAGGTTTTCAGATTAAAAGGAAAAGGTATAAAGCCCCTTGGAGGATATCGAAAAGGAGACTTATTCGTTAAAGTTAGCGTTAAAATCCCTAAAAAATTGACTAAAGAACAAAAAACATTACTCCAACAGTATGCAGAATCCACAGGAGAAGATTTAAAAACCGTATACCAAGGCATTATCAATAAAGTAAAAAACATAATTCATTAGAGTAAAATTTGACTTCAAATCGTTTCTTCATCAAAAAAAACAACATTCATTCCTCCTCTCTTCTTCTTTATGGAGATGAACATCATCACCTGAACAAGGTGGCCAGAATAAAACCAGAGGAGGAAGTATGGCTCTTTGATGAGCAAGGTACAAACTATCTGGCGAAAGTCGAAGAAACAGGAAAAAATATGACCCGCTTATCCATCCTCAAGACACTGGATAAAAATAAACCCAAGATTAAGATTACTCTGGCCCAAGCTCTTCTTAAATCAAAAAAAATGGATATCATTATCCAGAAATCTACAGAGTTAGCTGTCACGAATATTATCCCAGTCATAACTGCTCGTACTATCATAAAAGTTGAGGAAAAACTTCAGAAAAAAATAGAAAGATGGAAGAAAATTGCTCTGGAAGCAGTCAAACAAAGCCAGATGTCTTTTTTACCTTCCATATCATCTCCAATACCTATCGAAAAGCTGGTTGATGGAAGAGGGGAAGAAAAAAAGCTTCTTTTAAGCGAAAATAGAGGGAAATATTTAAGAGATATTTTAATCGAAAACTCAAACTCCGAACTTAGGACGACGAAATCTCCTTCCTCTGTTCTTATTCTCGTCGGTCCAGAAGGTGGCTGGACAGATGAAGAAGAGAAATATATTTTGAATCATGGGTATGAAGCAGTAAGCTTAGGCGGGCGAACATTAAGAGCAGAGACAGCTGCTCTTTGCAGTTTAGCATTGATTTCGCATTTTTGGAATTTATAGGATGTTTCTTAAAGGTCAAAAAGTAGGTAAATACGAGATATTGCGTTCCCTTGGCAGTGGGGGATTTGGCTCAGTTTTTCTGGCCAAGGACACCTGGCTCAATATAAAAGTTGCTGTCAAAGTTCCCCATAAGCAATCTTTAGAGCTTTTCAAGCTTCTTAAGGAACCAAGGCTTCAAGCTGCCTTGAATCACCCGAACATTGTCCGCA
>DRHQ01000002.1 GCA_011049545.1 Candidatus Aminicenantota bacterium
ATCAGGATAGGGGCCAAAAAGATCAGGATTATAAGGAATATAATTTTGGCAGGCCCTTTGGACACAAATCCTTTGTGCCTCCTCCCATGATTTTGTTCCAAATGACTCTTCTATCTTATCGTTCACGCAACTTTCGATAGTAGGATACTTCTTATAATCCTTTAGTCCCAGCCAAGCGTTCCAGAAGTACCGGAGCAGCATCTGTCTTCCTGGTTTGATATTAACATGGAAGCTATATGGCTCATACCAAAAGAGGACACGATAATATTTTGGCAATTTAATCGCCTCATACTGTTGCTGATGAACATAGCGTACCCTTTTAGAATAGGTATGGATGTATTCTTCAATATGAACCATTTCTTTTTGATTCTGGTGGAAGATATCTCCGGCGAGGTTGATATGGCGGAGATAAATAAGATAATAACGTCTGCAATCAAGAGATAGGATCCGTTCTCGGAGACGGGAAATGGCGTACTTGCCGGTTGTGTGGGCTACCATATCTCCATCCCATTTGAATATCCAATTGAAGGTTGTTTGATCAAGGGCAAAATTGGAAAAAGCACAAAAATCTAAATCAGATTTTTGCCAGATTTTAATCAAACCCTTTTCAAGAGAAGCCAACTCCTCGAGGATTTGAAAAGTGCCATCAGTTGAACCGTTATCAACAATCACTATCTCATCTGCAATATCTTTTATGGATTGGATAGTTGGTTTAATCCAGTCCGCCTCATTCTTGACTCGCATAGTCACACTTATACCCAGGGGGCGGGAAGGGCGAGGGACTACGCCTAGTAATGGACCACTACTGGCAATCTTTCTAAAAAATCTGGAAAGGTGGTTTTTTCTCTCCGGGTTTTGATTTGTCGAAATGAAGGTAGAGGTCTTGTTAAACATAATACAAGTCGTTATTTTCAGTTACACAATTTCTCTGTCAATTTTTTGGCCACAACAAAAATCCCATTACCTTTTCTGAGCCTTAAAAAGCTTTCAATTTTGGTACTGAGTAAGATAAATGGAAATATCATAATACCTATTCCTGGTATAGACTTGCTTTCACCTATTGAAAAAAGTTCTTTTAAAAACCATGTCAGGGAAGAAAACGTGTATCTACTGTATAAAATTTTGAAATCAATATTTTCAAGATCTTTTAGCATTTTCTCCAGCTGAAATCCCTCTCTTACATGATAATCTCCTAAACGCTGTCTCTCGTTCGAATTTTGTAAAAGCTTGTTTTTTGTCAAATATCTGATTTGATGAAGTGATGGAGTATGCAGTAACAATATACCGCCCGGTTTAATCCATTCATTATAAAGTATCAACAATCTTTTATAATTTTTAACATGCTCTAAGGCATCAAGGCAAATTATTATGTCATATTGATTTTTTGCTGAATATTGAAATAGATCTTTTTTTATAAATATGATATTCGGAGGAAGGGAAAGGTGTTGCTCTAAAGGATAGTTCTCATAGAGATCAACAGCTACAAAGTCACATTGACTAAAACGCCTGGCCTGGACAATAGTTAACGGAGCCCCCACTCCGCTTCCTGCATCCAAAATCTTATATTTCCTGTTTTGTGAGATGTATTTTTTCAAAGCGCTGGTCAGATAGAAACTTCTAACCACAGCAGCAGCTTGGAGTGTCCCAATCCATTTTTCTCGAATGGGCCGGGTAAATTCGTTATACAAATTTTTCAATAGATTTTTCATTGAAGTTTTTAATTATTATAGATGCAATTATCCTCATTAAAAAAGCTGTTTATTTTTTTGTACTTAAGGATTTAGGAATATTCTTTGTGGCCAAAACAAAAATTTCCTCACTGAAAAGAGAAGGAGATAGAGAAGCAAGCCATTTAATCCGCTGCCTCTGTCCATAAACATGAAAGTCTGTAAATCCTGAATGGGCTAGTCTCTCGAGTAAAAATCCTTTATTAAAACTGTGCAGATGCCTCGGGTCCCGCAATATATAAGGAATCTTTCCCCTTAACACGTCAAGACGAAATCTCCAAAAAGAAAGGTTAGGCACCTGAATTAATGTGTGTTTGCCGGGTTTGAGAATTCGGTGTATTTCTTTTAGAGCATGGTAAACATCATACAAATGCTCTAAAACTGCAATACAAAGGACTAAATCGCAAGACTCATTATCTTCTGGCAGATTAGAGCTGTCAATGTCCAAGACATAGCAGGAGTCCATTCGTTTCGATGCCTTTTCAATTGCTGCAGGGGAAATATCACAGCCTTTGACAATTACTCCTGGAAACGGTTTTTTTAGAGTCTCCGCTTGATAACCATTTCCACAACCAAGGTCAAAAATCATCTTAGGAGCAGAAGGAGAAACTATGTCGCTTACAACTTGAAACCTTCGTTCTTGATCTAATGCTGTATCAAGAGATTTCCATCCAGTTCGCCATTCCTTATCATGGACAGATTTTGGATCTCGCATTAAAAATCCTTAGTCAAAAATCCTATTTTAGTGCAAAAGCTGAGGAGAGTCCTGAACAAGTGCGATATGTAATTTTTTCGATGTGGATATTGATTAGCTTTTATTGACTTATTTATTTTACCTGACATAATAACTATAAGTGGTGAAGTACAAATAAGTAAGATTTTGATATCACTCTAAGTACTTGGTAGCAACCAATCCTTTTTCCTTTTACCTCTTATAAATTCATGTAGCTTTTTCGGTAATAATGATTTCATGATATGCCTTATAGACCAATAGGATACGCTCTCTTCGCAGAGCTTGCAGATAAAATTCGGCGATGAAGGCTTTCCCAAATAAATTTTATCAAGGTAATCTCTAGAAAACTTGCCATTCCATATTTGCTGTATGCTCTTTTCCTTTAGGTTTCCAACAACTGCTTTACGAGCCATGTCATTGCAACATAATAATACATCCCCAGTATGGGTTATCACCATTTGGTATAGAACTCTTTCAGGCCCACAACCTGAAATTCTTTGATTTAAAGATCTTTTATACAGAGCCACCAAACCAGCACGTGAACTTAGTGGGCCGATACGTATTTTAATGCCCATCTTATTGAATAAGCTTCGAAGATTTTCCTCTTCATAAGGTGGCCACTGATAACGGAGGGCATTGATGGTTATTTTTTCTTTGGAATAATTCGCTGAGAGGTATTCGATGTTTTTTAAACTCTTTTCCTGATTTAATCCCATTAAATATTTGTATAGTTCTTTTGAGGCAGCATGGAAACTAATATTGAAACTTCCATGAAATCCAGATCTAAGGAGACGATTCAGTTTGGCTGGAGTTAGGAGAGAAGCGTTTGTATTAAGGTATATGCTAATTCCTTTTTGTTCAGCGTAACTGGTATATTTAAAGAGATTTTCTTCCATGAATGGCTCCCCCATAGTGCAGTAAGTGACTATCCCTTTAAACTTATATCGGTCAATTAATTCAGAATAATCATCAATTATTTTTCTATATAGCAACCAATCCATCTTCCCTTGATCAAGCTTTTTATGCAACGATTCATACGGGCACATCTTGCAGCTAGCATTACAATAATCATGTATATCAACAATAAGACCAATGGGGTAGTCATTTCTAACTGATCTGCCTATTTTCATGTAATACTCCTAATTTGACATCCTTAAACACATTTATCAGGTGTTTTGTTATTTCGAGCCTATCAAAACGTTCGCCTGCAAAAGATCTTCCATTGGCTCCCATCATTCTTCTTTTCTCGGGATACTCTATCAACTGTATTATTCCTTCTGCCAGCTGTTTAGGATTATCAGGCTGAACCAGCAAAGCACAGTTACAGTCCCCAGTAATCTCTTTAACCACTTCAATATCACTTGCCACAAAAGCCCGACTACAGGCCATGTAATCGAAAAGTTTTACAGGCGATGCCTGATTGGTTTCTTTTTTATGGGGAGCAACGCAAAGGTCCATAGCTCCAATATATTCCGGGACTTTCTTATAAGACACCTGGCCTGTAAAAATGAATGTGTTTTGAAGTCCTTTTTGTTTCACTTTGTTCTTCCACGTGTCCATCATTGGACCATCTCCTACCAGCAAGAATCGAGCAACAGCACATTTCTCTAATATGTTGGGAGCTGCTTCTATTAAGGTGTCAATACCTTGATAAAGAAAGAAGGAGCCTATAAAACCTACGTAAATAAATGACGGCTCAAGGCCTATTTTTTGGCAGCACTCTTTCTTTTCTAAGGGCCTAAATAGCTTTGTATCTGTGCCACTGTGGAGCACAACTATTTTTGAAAGGGGAATTCTTCCGATTTGGTTCAGTCTCCTTTTGCTCCATTGCGAAAGAACGACAATTTTATCTGCAAGTATCATGGAGTATCTGTCTATTATTCTTTCAAGAAAATGCTTTATTTTGCCACTTAATTGATATGCCAGATATGGATCATTTGGGATCTCAAAGAAGGCAGGGATTCTGAATAACTTTGCAATTAGCATAGGAAGAAAGGAATTCATCTGACGGATATAAAGAAAATCTGGACGTTCAATTAGTTTGCCAAATAGAATCAGAGTGGATATTAAGTGAAAGGAAAGAGGTCTTATAAGAGGAAGGTCTAAAAATGGGATCTCTATTACTTTGGCTATGGTCTGCTTTTTGGGGTAACCAATTTTAGGAAGAAACAGTATAACGCTGTTACCCATCCTGGTCAGGTTATCAGCCAATTCAAACATTCGGATAAGGCCCCCGATCTTTCTTTTGAATCGGGGGTCATGCCAGTAAGCAATAATGAAAAAAGTTAACTTTTTGGAATCTTTTTGTATCTTACTTACCATATCTTGTATAGCTTCCTGTCGTTTTCTGCAAAGCCAATTTGTTTATAGTTGCTTAAGCAGGAATTTTTAATTATAAACTCTGCGAATTCATCGCCACTAAAATTCCGAAAAGCATTTTGCATTTGTGGCTCTTCTGGATCTGGTGGCATAAAATATATTTCACCCACACGTAGATTTTTAAGAAAATGAATCAATTGATTGTATGTTTTTTCCTCCTTTGTAAAATGATGGAAAACTGCGAGAGCTAAAACAATATCATATTTTTTTTTATCAAGTGGAAGAGAAAAAATTGATTTATTGAAAACAGAAAAGTTGCATTCCTCCGCCCTTCTTAACTTCTCTAAGAAATACCAACTTTCAGGATCGTTCTCAACTGCAAGGCAATCAAAACCTAATTCTTCAAATTTATGACAAAAATATCCCCAGTGTGATCCAATGTCTAAAACAGTTCCTTTGTCGGGAGCTGCTATGTTTTTATGGATGAGTTCAAACCGTTTATGCCCATAACTAGAAGGAACTGATTGTAAGTCAATATGGGTTAAAGGCGCGTATACTTTTCCTTCCCTGCTTTTGGCATAATCAAAAATGTTGTTCTTGAACATAACCCATTTAGCATGTCTAACAGTTATACGAACAGGAATTTTAGGGACTTCTAACAGCTTACAAAACGTCATTCTGTGTTGTGCGTTATTGAAGAGTAACTGGCCGTCACGCCCAATATTTACACCGATATGATCTTCAATCTTCTGGTGACGATACCCGTTACTCTTAATATCCTGATAAATAGAATCTAACATTGCACATCTTTGGTCCCATTGCTCCTTGTTTCTGCACCCCCATCTTACTTTTCCTACCAGTATTTCAGAAAGGTGGTGCTTATAATACGCGGTATCGGACCAAGGCTTATCCTCTTTTATGTGTTGAGAATAGGCTCGGAAAAAATAATTTTCCTCGAATAGAGAAAGAAGAATATCCCAGTTCCCTCCAATAACTCTATTGTGATCTCTTAAGCAATTGAATTCTTTTAATGTTCGGTAGCGAATTTTTTTAGGGTTTACCCAATAAACCTCATTTGTTTCGTAAGGATCATGACAATATTTTTGGGGCGTTGTTTGTTCCCGGATGCTCCATAGAATCCTCCATGAACGAGATCGAACATTCTCTCTTCTCCTGTTTAGCCATTGTACAGTGGGCTTTGGCAAAATCCTTTTAAGAATATTTTTAAGCCAATGCATAAAACTGCTATCGCTAAGTCTATTTGAGCCTTTTTTATTCCCTGACAAATCTATCACCATATCTTCCTAAAATTCCGTCTCTCAGGCCAGATATAAGTAGCTTTGCTTCATAAATTTTTCCCTGGGTGAGACTTTGTAATATTTGAAGAATTGTTTTTACGGTATGATAGGGTAATGAAAGAAATAAAAATGGCGTAGGGCTGTTTTTAATTAAAAACAAAAATTTATTTCTAACCAAATAGTAGTCTAAGATATTTATCCCAGCTTTTCTGTTTTTTCCGGAGACTGAGACTTTATGCCAGACTTTTGCGGCCAAACAGCTATAGATCCTGTAGCCAGCCTTTTTTACTCTTTGGCACCAATCTGTTTCTTCAAAATTAAGAAAATATCTAATATCCAATAATCCAATCTGTTTAATAATCTTTGTTGGAATAAATAAACAACTTCCAGCTACCGTATCTACTTCTCGAACTCGCTCAAACTGCCCTTCGTCTATTTTATGACAAGTAGAATCAATGACATTTCCTCTTTTCCAATCAATTATTCCACCGCTGAACTGTATCATGTTCCGTTTATCATAATAATAATTGCTACCTCCAAGAATTCCTGCGTCACGATATTGTTCACTCACTCTGATAAATTCGCTAACCAAAGACTCTTCAACAATTAGATCATTGTTTAGTAAGAGGATATATTCTGCCCTTTCTGAAGCAGCATATTTAATACCGACATTATTCCCACCAGCATACCCGAGGTTCTTTTTGTTTTCAATAATTGTAAGTTCTGGGTAAAGTAAGCTAATCTTATTTATAGAATCATCCTCAGAGCCATTATCAATTAAAACAACACGATAGTTTGGATAATCTATTTTTTGCAACGATTGCAAACACTCTGCTGTGTCTTTAAAATTATTCCAGGTCAGGACGATAATCATTACCATGAATTTTCTATCAGGCATTTGAGACACAAATTTATCTCCTTTTCTTACCTCAATTTCTTTTAAGGTAACTTATATTTTCTTTGATGAGTGACTGCATTCCATAATTTAAATATCTATCGAAAAGGTATGTTATGCCAAGATAAATTAAAATACCTATGCAAACAAGCAAAAGAAGGCTTAATATTCCGGTTGCATTGATATGAGTTTTCAAAACAAATATGGATAGCACTATAATCATTGCATTTATTAAGGGAAGAATTATTAGTTTGTTGAAATTTTTTGCACCGCATTTTGTGATTTTTATAACCATGATACTAAAACCAATATTTGAAACAAAAATGCTTAATAATACTGCGATTGATACACCTAATATTCCCCATTTAATAGAGAAGGGATAGATCAATGCAGCCAACACTAATAAACGGACTATTTGCCATTTCGTTTCTATTCTTGGTTTTCCAGCAGCATAAAATACAGGTACTGTTGTTGATGCTATTGACCTTACCAGACCGGCTAAAGCCAGTGCTTGCATTGCAGGTACCATTGGCATCCATTTATCCCCAAGGAAAGTGCTGGTAAGCTCAGGAGCAAGAATAAATATTCCTCCCGATATGGGTATAGAAATAAAAGCCGTGAGCTGCAATACTTTGAGATAAGCATCTTTTAATTTATTAAGGTTATCCTGTATTTTGGAATAAGCAGGAATAGTAACTATAGAAAGAGCCTCTGATATTTCTGTGGCAGCGAGATTAGATAACGTATAAGCCATCAGGTAAAAACCAAGTGCTGTCGCACCTAAAATCTTTCCCACAAAAGCATCGTCACCTTGGGTGATTAAAAATACCAGAATGCCTGAACCCAGAATCCACCTTCCAAATCCAAATAACTCCTTGAACTTTTTCCAATCAATATTCATCCGTGGCCTAAAGGGACTGATTATATATGATGTTATGCAGCCCACAAGGTGGCTTGCCAAGAGCCCGAAGACTAGTGCCCAGACACTTCGTAAAATCAAAGCCGCAGGGATGGCTACTGCTAGATCAGCTATGTTTGCACTGATCTGATGAACATACAGCTTATTGAATTCAAAATTTTTTTGAAAATAGATAGTACCGGTATTTGTAAATCCTTTAAAAAGCATAGCAATTGCGATAACACGCACAATGTCAGTGGCTCTCGGTATGTTAAAAAATGCTGCAACAAATGGTGCAGCTGCAAGGAGAATCCCAAACAGTATAATGCCCCGAATGACCTGGGCTACCCACGCAGTATCTAAGTATTCATCGATATTTCCCTTCTTCTGAATGAGAGCAATATTAAAACCTGTATGCGAGAAAGTCTCTATAACAACCATCGCTAGAATAGCAATTCCCATGAGCCCAAAATCGTGTGGTGCTAATACCCTAGCCAGTATAACCGTGCGGACTAGCCTGAATAGCTTATTCGTGATACGCAGGGCAAAAATCCAAATTCCGCCGCGAACTGCCTTCTGAGATAGGCTTTCAATAGGTTTTGACCATTCTCCGTTGTTATTCTTTAATTCCATTATATCTTGCTAATTCTTTTTTTGATGCTTCATTTGCTTATAGTGACTCTTCTTTTAATGTTGGCAGCATCATAATTATTGCCGTAATAAACCAGAAAGGTTCCATAATGCGAAGTATAATAAATGTATTGGCTGTAAGAGCATGAATAGTCAGGCCAATAAAACCAGCTATAAAGCCGAGTGTAAGGCCCTTGTATAATTCATCATCCATTTTTTTATAGACACTAAAAGAGTGCTTAAAAATTGACCACAAAAGCCATAATAAAGCGAGGAAGCCAATAGCGCCTATCTCGGGAAGGGTGCGGATGTATTCTCCATCTATAAATCCGTGCCCTGCTATTCCTCGACCTAAAATTGGGTTCTTTTTCCAGGCTTCAAAGCTATCTCGCCAACCAAAAATTCTTGCCGAAGAAGATTGATCAAGATATATATCGCCAATTCTAGCTAAACGCGATTCTTTTTCTTGAAATGTATATTCCACCCTTGAAACGATCGCTTCTGGCCTTATCAGAATTATTAGTAGAGCTATTGCCGTCATCATTGTAATCAATACTAATTTTTTCTTGCTCATAATTACAAATGCAAGAAAAGAAAAGATAATCGCCACGTATGATGCTCGAGAAAGGGTATATAAAAATGGAAAGAAAATTAAAGCAACCAAGCCGACAAGAGCTAACCTTCTCCCGTGCGGAATATTTCGCAAAAGGAGTCCTGTTGCTAAGCATGAGATCAAGAGCAAGTACCCACCAAAAGTATTGGGTTCTCCAACTTCTCCTTCAAAAGGTGCACTTACTCTAATGCCCTGGGGGATTTGTATTATTCCATAGACAGATACAATAGCACATGTTATGAAAAAAACAGTAAGAAAGAATTTTATCTGTTTTCTGCTGTGAATATGATTTGCCACTAATATATAAAGCAAGAAATATTCAATGTATCTTAAGATATAAAAAAGCCCCTTCTCAGGAATCACAAATCCTAAAACAATGCCTCTCAGGGTAGAGACTAGACATACCAGTATATAGAAACCTATGGCTTTGTTGAGGGGTGTTTTTATGAATAAGACTAATCCCTTATTCATGGCTACTTTTGCCAGCCAGGCTAAAGTAATAACCATCAACAATAAGTCATCAAAGCGGATGATTATATCTCTGCCCGGAACCTGACCTAATATTATTTCTGGAGAAAGGAGCATAGAGAAAATCAATATGGCAAGTCCCGCATCCGTATTTAATAACGTTACAAAAAAAATGAGGGAGCTTAAAGCTAGCGCTATGGCAACTTTATAAGAGTATCCGGTAATAGTTTTACCCAGGAAAATAGCAATAATAATGACTGCCAAAACCGCAATAATAGAACCAAGCTTCGGATCTTGCCAGTTTATCCGCATATTAACCTTTTACTCCTTGAAAAAGTGGTAAGCGAATCCCTGAAAAGAAAACCATTCTCTTGCATTTCAATATTTAAAAGGAGCATCATTGGTCCTTAACTCATTGGTCTAATTACAATTAATAAAGATCTTCATAATAGTAAATAGCCTTTATAGATGATTTTTCGAATGATTTTTCTTCTTTTCTTCTCATCTAAAAAGATGATTTACTCTCACCATCTTGGCAGATTAAGATAATTTACAATCGGAAAGGAAAAAGGGGGCAGGCTACTTTTTTCAAACATGTAATCGACTCTTTTCCCTTTAAATTAATCATCAATGTGGACGACTTTGAAGTGTAACAGTCTCAAGCCGTGATAAGAAAATCAGGGCTTATTTTTTTTATATTAAAAAAGTAGCCTGTCCCTTTTTTCACCTATATTTGCTGGAAGGCAACCAGCGAGCGGTAGTATTCGTTTGTCTTCAGGAGCGACTGGTGTGTGCCAACGGCTATAAGACGTTTCTCGTTTAGCAGTAGAATGGAGTCTGAGTTCTTGATAGTAGAGAGTCGATGTGCTGCCACAAACAGAGTCTTATCCCGGATGAGAGAGGGGAGTGTGCTGAAGATCGACTTTTCCGTCTTGCTGTCCAGTGCGGAGGTTGGCTCATCCAGCACCAGGATGTCTGGATTCTTCACCAGCGCCCTTGCAATCGAGAGCCGCTGTTTTTGTCCTTCCGAGAGGTTGACTCCCTTTTCTCCGATTTCAGTTTTATAGCCTGCTGGCAGGCTTTGGATAAACTCGTGGATGCCAGCCGCTTTTGTAGCTTGCATGACCTGCTCTTCGTTTGCCTCGGGATTTCCATAGCGGAGGTTCTCCATTATAGTACCGGACAGGAGGAGTGTACTCTGGGAAACATATCCGATCCGGCGGCGTAAAGAACCCACTTCATAGTCACGTGCTGGGCTGCCGTCGAAGTAGATCTCTCCTGAGGCAGGTCTGTAAAACCGGAGGATAAGACTCATCAGGGTAGTTTTGCCCACGCCACTGGGCCCCACAATAGCCACACGTTCTCCGGGATGGATACGGAAGGAGATATCCTCGAGTACAGGCTCGCGGTTATCATAGGAGAAGGAGACGTTCTTGAACTCAATCTCCCCTTTTAGTCTGTCGACGGTTTTGCCAATCCCTATTTTTTCTTCTGGAACGATGTCAAAAAGGGCCGAGACTCTTTCCAGCGATGCTCGTGCATTTTGCAGTTCAAGGTTGGCTGAGGCTAGATATTGGGCCGGACCGAACACGTATCCCAGGTAGGCTTGAAAAGCAAGTAGAGAGCCAAGGGTCCATTGGCCGTTGATCACAAAATAAGCGCCCAGTGCCAACACGACACCCCGGGCTACAGCAGGCATGGAATTGATTATAAAACTAGCAACTGAACTCACTGTGGATTGTTCCATCGAGATTTGAAATGTACCCTTTAAACCGGACATCAACCGCCCTATTGTTCGGGCTTCGGAAGAGAATGCCTTGATCAAAGAGACTGAAGACAATGACTCCTGAAACATGCTCGAGACCACGGCCTGTTTTTCCATGCTCTGATGGCTCAAGACGTGAGCCTTACGGGAAAAGTAACGTACAGAGATAGCTATAAAAGGAAGGATAACCAGGACACCTATGGCCAGCCTCCACTCCAGATAGAACAAAAGCCCTAATCCACCAATACAGCGAATGGCATTGCTGAAGATGTGAACAATTGTGCCGGAAAAAAACCATCGCAGCCCTTGAACATCAGAAGACAGGCGAGACATTAGGTAACCAGTCTGGTTATCGTCGAAAAATGATTTTGGAAGACTCAGGGTATGATCAAGCAGGTCCTTTTGGATGTCGAGGGTGACCTCCTGCTCAAAGCGGGCAAAATAGTATTTTTGCAGCAAATTCGCCAGGTTTTCCGCCAGGAAGATCCCGATAAGAAGAAGGATTGCTCCGATAAGGAGTCCCAGTTGACGGTTTAGGATGACGTCATCAATGACATAGCGCATGATGAGGGGCTGAGGAAAACCGAGCAAAGAGGTGAAGATGATGAGTCCGGCGCCCATAAAGCCTTTCCACCAATGCCGTTTAACAAAAGGGCGCAGGTTCTGGAGGTTAGCTTTGAGTCCGGAATAGCCCTCCTTGCCGACGAGGCGGTCTTCGGGCAGTTTCCTTGATAGACCGCGTTTAAGATAGGAGAACCAGTTGTGCACGTTCTTAATCAGGCGTCTCGAAATATGGGCGAGACTTTCTCATCTGTTTTTCAAAAATTATATATCATAAATAAATAAGGGTCAAACCCAACAATGGGGTCAGGCTTGCAAAACATGAGTAATTGCGGTCACACTTTATTTTCAATTGAATGGATTTGATTCATCTTCTGTAGGGGCTTGATTCATCAAGCCCACCTTTTGATTATTCATATGAACTGATTTATCAAGTCTCTACATTTTTTTCCCCCTTATTTAACCTCCACCTGGCTCAGGTTTGCCCTCTGTTTGATCCAGGGATCCTGGTTTGTTCCCTGCAGAACTCCAGTGCCTCTGGAAAACAACTGTAACCAAATTTAACCCCTATTTGACTTGTGCTTAATCCCCGGTGCATTTGTTTGATCTATATCGCCTCCCATCTACCACCTATTTAACCCCTATTTGACCCCCTATATCCCTGTGTAATCCCAGTTGCTTTTGTTTGACCATGCCTGCCTCTGTCTAAACGCCAGTGACCTGTTTGACCCCCATGCCCTATGAATGGTGAGAGTAAATCATCTTTTCAGGTGATATAAAAGGATGAAAATCCCCTCTAAATTTCATCCCCAAAGGCGATTTACTCACAGGGGTAATTACCTTACCTTAAGTTACGTGAACAAATTAAAGTCTGATCTCGCGTCTTGCCCATGCAAAAATGAGAAAGAGCTTTTCGCTTTATGGGAAGTTTTTCTTCTGCATGACAATGCTTGAGAAAGGAATTGAGAAATGAAAATTCAAAATTATGGCGATTGGAGCCTTGATCTTCACCAGAGGGTTGTGGCCCAACGAGTCCCAGTCTGTGGTTCTTTAGAAATAACCCAGCGCTGCAATTTAAAATGTACCCATTGTTACAACAGCCAGGCCTTGAGCGACAAAGAAGCCAGAAGCAGTGAGCTCACTTATGATGAACACTGCCGTATCCTTGATGAAATCACTGAGGCTGGCTGTCTATGGCTCCTCTACACAGGTGGAGAGATCTTTGCCAGGAAGGATTTCCTTGATATTTACACTTATGCCAAACAGAAAGGCTTGATCATAAGCCTCTTCACGAACGGGACGCTCATCACCCCTAAAGTAGCAGATCATCTAGTCCGGTGGCGACCGTTCGTCATTGAGATAACTCTCTACGGTCGTACCAGGGAAACATATGAGCGAGTCACGGGCGTTCCTGGTTCATACGAAAGATGTATGCAGGGGATAAAGTTGCTCATGGAAAGGGATCTTCCTCTGAAGCTCAAGACCATGGCCATCACTATTAACAAGCATGAAATCTGGGAGATGAAGCGATATGTAGAGGAGGATTTGGGCCTGGAGTTTAAGTTTGATGCCATGATCAATCCCCGGATTGACTGCTCCCAGAGCCCGCTAAACGTGAGGCTTACACCAGAGGAAGTCGTAGCACTTGACCTGCAGGACCCCAAGCGGGTGAGCGAATGGAGAAAGTTTGCTAAACGATTCAGCGTCCCAGCCCCTTCTAATCCAAGATGTTCTGATCTCTACCAATGTGGTGGTGGAATCAGCGCCTTTGCCGTTGATCCTTCCGGCAAGACCAGTATCTGTGTGCTTTCCCATGGTGAAACCTGGGATCTGCGTCAGGGCAGTTTTCACGACGGATGGGAGCAATTTCTCATGAAGGTGCGCAAGAAAAAGATCACAAAGCACACCAAATGTGTGGATTGTAAGATAAAGGCCATGTGCGGTGCGTGCCCTGCCTTTGGAGAGCTGGAGAATGGAGAACCGGAGGCTCCGGTGGATTTCCTCTGCCACGTAGCTCATCTGCGAGCATACTCACTAGGCATTCCTGTTCCGCCCAGCAAAGACTGCGAATATTGTAAAGGCGGGAGTAAATATAAAGACCTGATGCAGGTAGTTGGTTCCCTGCACCATGGTAAACCAATAGTTGCGAGCGATGAGCTTTCAGCAAATAACGATCAGGAGCCAGCCATTAGCGATCAAGGATCGCCGCCACGAGGCGCCTGATAGCTAAAAAGGAGAAAAAATCATGAAAGGAAAGACAACTAACCTCGAGCAAAAATCAAAGAAGACCTATACGAAACCAGAACTGAAGCAAATTCCGTTAAGACCCCAGGAATCAGTGTTGGGATTTTGTAAGAATGACGTTACTTACGGACCGGTCATCTCAACCTGTGAAAACATCGGCTTAGTTTGCCAGACCCTTGGATCTTGACGGGAGCTACCTAAGAATGCAAATCGCCGAAAATGAGGACTGGTGTCCAGTCCTGAATACTTTATCTTGTGAGGTAAATGCCAATGGCTGAACTTTTAAAAACAAAAAACAACCAGTGTTCCAAAGAGGGCGTTAGCAGGATTTATTTTAGGATCGCTGACGTCACCATCGCTCTTACATCCGCTGATCCGAAGCTGAAGCTGAAGATTGATGGGTCAATGGAGAAGTTTGTCACTAACGGAAAAGATCCTGACGTGTTCATATGGGCAGCCTGGGAAAAGCTGGAAAAAGAGACTTCGGGTGATAAGCTCTTTGATTCCGGTAACCTTTGGCAGCTGTATTATGATTGCGGCTTCTATCATTTTCGCTTCACTTCCCCGGCCTCTGGACCGATTCCGTATAAAGTGGCCCGGGTCCGGAAAGATTTCAATAAAGGTGGAGTTCTACTACACCGCCCTTACTTTGACCCCGATCAACCAGTATATCCGTTGGAATACCCTTTGGATGAACTTCTTATAAACAATTTTCTTCTATCGGGAAAGGGAATAGAAATGCATACAAGCGGTGTGGTAGATGCTCAGGGAAACGGTCATCTTTTTGTTGGTCATTCTGGAGCCGGCAAGAGCACGATGGCCAAGCTCTGGCATGATGAGCCAGATGCTAAAATCCTCAGCGACGATCGAATAATTTTGCGGAATTCGGGCGAAAGAATCTGGATGTACGGAACTCCCTGGCATGGAGATGCAGGATTTGCCTCTCCGGAACGAGCCCCTTTGACAAGAATCTATTTCTTGAAAAAAGGACAAAAAAATGCACTGCATCTTAAAAGAAATGCTGAAGCTGTGGAGCATCTGTTTACTTGCAGCTTTTCTTCTTTTTATAGAACTGAAGCAATTGATTTCAGTCTCGGCTTTTTGGGAAAGGTCGCCAAAGCCGTTCCCTGCTGTGAACTTAGCTTTTTTCCTGATAAACGGGTGATTGATTTTATCCAAAAATTAGGGAATTGAGTAATGAGGACTGAGGATAAAGTAATGAATAATGGGAAATTGCAGGCTAAGCAGGAAAAATTAAAGTCTTTGCACTGCCCATCCACTCAGTCCTTTTTATTCAATTCTCGAGATTCTTTACTCAGATCTCAGCTCTGCTCCCTCGTCTCCCATTCTCCAGCTCCAAATCCCGAGCAAAGTGCTAAATCTCCATCATTCAGTTCTCAGCACAACAGCAAGTGTGCAACACCTAGTCTGCAGAATAGTGACGAGTTGGGGACACCCAGTCAGCAGCAATTATTTATTGACATGAGCACCGAGCTTCTGCGTCGCGGACAAAGTGTGCGATTTCGAGCTCCCGGTCTGAGTATGCATCCCGCAATAAGGGAAGGGGAGACCATCACGGTAGCACCCATATCGCCATTCAATATTAAACGGGGAGACATTCTCCTTTATATCGTAGGAAAGAAGGTCATTGCCCATCGGGTGGTCGGCATCGAGAGAGAAAAAAGCGACTCTTCATCTCACACCTCTACTCAATCTAAGGCGCTGAATCCTCAGATCATATTTACTTTGCGGGGAGATGCCTCGGCTATCTGCGATGAGCCGGTGGAGGCAGAGCAGGTTTTGGGAAAGGTGGTCTCTGTGGAGAGACACGGCCGCAGCATTGACCTTTACAGTAGAAAGGCCAGAATGTTGCACATTGCCTACACCTTGGCCTCTCATCTTAAAAGGTTAATTTTGAGCATATTGAGGCCATGGGGCCAGGCCCCAAAAACTTTTAAGGCTAAGGTAAGGATTTGATTATTTGTAGGGGCTAGATTTATCAAGTCCACATTTAACATATAAAAAGATGGTTAAAAAATGGAGTTAGCCCTCAAAACTTAATAAAAAGCCCTCCGCGGGGCTTGGGAAGAATTAAGATGAAAAATAACAAAAAAATTAGACATAATCCACCGTGGATGAACCGGTTGTGTGGAACCGTCTTCATTATGTTGGCAATTTTTTTGCTTTTGCCTGCTGCAGCCGAGGCGGCAGTTGTTATCGAGGAGGTTGAAACAGCTGCAGCCGACTATGCCACTGAAATTACTATTCTCGATGTCGATATCAGCGGTATTAATCGCGCGCTAGTAGTAGCAGTTCTTTTGAATGATAACGATGACCAACGCGTTCTTAGTGTCATTCTTGACGAAGATGGCCCGAACCATACCCCCCTTACTTGGTTAGATAATGCTTTCGGTGATTATCAAGACGATGGTTACTGCGTTATTTACGGACTGGTAGATCCTCCTGTTGGAAAATTCATTGTTAAAATTAAGCTTAACCCTTCCGCGGGGGGGGGGAGAACCCAGAGCGGTGAGGGTCTGATAGCAGGAGCGTGGTCGCTTACCGGGGTTGATCAAGCTAACCCATTTCGCACTGCGGTCGGCAATGAAGGCACAGGTACTATGAAGGTTACGGTTTCATCAGCCATTGGTGACATGATCTTAGCCGCCGGTTTCGTTGAAGGATACTACTCCAACGATAGTGAGTGGTGTGAAGGGGAAGCTGGCAAGGAGGATTGGGATCTCGTGGATGGACCCTTGGAATACGATATGAGCGTAGGACAGAGCAAGGCCGGGGCAGCAACAAGCACTACTTTCAATTGGACATACGACTCATTTTCAGGTAAGTGGGTGACAATTGGCGTAGCGGTTAGACCAGCAGGGACTACCATCGGGGACGGCACCTCGCCCGCCAGCAAAGACGCAGCGCCGGACAGCACCAACAACGCCGTGGATGCCTTTACTCTGTCTACGAACAGCGTGGGCACCATTGACACGGTCACAGCCCTGGAGGTGACTTTAACAGGGACGGCAGCCGACGTGGCCGCCAGTGGGGTCAAGATCTATGAGGACAACGGCGGCACGGCTAACGAGTGGGATGCAACCGACACGCTGAAAGGCACTGCTTCCTTCAGCGGCACCACGGCCAGCGTTACCGTGAGCATTCCGGTAACTAGCACTGCGACCCAGTACCTGGTTACCTACGATATAGCGGCTGGTGCCACTGTCACCAACACCCTCCAGGGGGCCATCACAGCTGCCACCGTGACCAACACGCTGGTGAACAACGATACCACCGATGCCACCCTGACAGTAAACTACCCCCCCGTTGAACTCGCCGGTTCTTGGGTTACCGGCACAACCCACACTGTCGAGCCTGGCAGTGACCGCGTTCTTATTCTGGTTGGAACAATAGCCGGTTATGGCGATGGTGACTCTACCATTTCAAGTGCTTCTTACGGGGGTCAGCCACTTGCTTTCATAGAATCAC
>DRHQ01000003.1 GCA_011049545.1 Candidatus Aminicenantota bacterium
AAGGATCCATATATTCTATCAGGATGGAAGAGCCTTCCTCACCGAAACTCAGAAAAAATACGATATGATAATCCTCAACCTGCCTGAACCGGCCACAGCCCAAATCAATCGTTTCTATACCAAAGAATTCTTCCATGAAGCGAGAGAAAAGTTGACTGAGAAAGGTGTGCTTTCTTTTCGAGTTCCCTCGGCAGAAAATTATATAAGCCTTGAGCTTCAAAACTTCCTTTCCTCCCTGTATTTCACCCTCAAAGAAGTGTTCTCTTTCGTAGAAATTGTACCTGGAGATACAAACATATTCCTGGCTTCGCCTCAGCCTCTATCCATAGGATTCGAGGAACTAAGCCAGAAAATAGAGGAATTAAACCTCCAGAATTCCTATGTAAGCCCCGAGCTCCTGTTTTTCCGTCTCAGCCCACTCAGGATAGAATTCATAAAAGAGAAAGTATCTTCGGGTAAGCGAACAATAAACCAGGACTTCTCCCCTATAAGCTATTTCTATAACTCTGTGCTCTGGAGTACTCAGTTTAAAGGATTGGAGAGGAGAATATTTTCTTTCTTCTCCGAGGTTCATTTCTTCTGGCTCTTGGATCTTCCTCTAATTCTTTTTATCTCTCTACTCATTATCCTCTGGTTGAGACGGAAAAAATCAACTTTTCCCCTCGTTCCTCTGGCTGTTATGGGCTTCACCACCATAGTCGTTGAGCTCATCGTTATCATTTCCTTCCAAACTATGTATGGATACGTTTATCGCCGGATTGCGTTGCTTCTCACCTGCTTTATGATGGGCCTTTTTTTAGGCTCTTTCAGAGGTAAGAAGAGAAAAAGAATTTATTTCGCTCAGTTGCTTTTCATACAATTTGGCATTCTTCTCCTTGTCCTCCTTCTCCATCTTCTTTTAAAGATACATCCCCCCGAGCTTTTTTTCTTTATTTACCTTCTTCTCCTTGGCTTTTTGGGAGGAGATATGTTTGTCGTTTCTAACAATCTCTTTTTAAGAGAGAAAAAGAACTACGGCCTGGGCTATGGTTTAGACTTGTTAGGTTCTTTTTTTGGAGCACTTATCGCCTCTTCTTTCCTTATCCCTCTAGTCGGGCTTCCTCTTCTTCTTAAATATCTCTTCCTCCTTAATTCATTCTGTATCCTCTTTCTCTTCGTAGGGCTGAAAAGATCCTAAAATGGAGCCAGGCTCCATTTTTTAAAAGATGCTAATTATTCATGGAATTCTTGCCTCAAGAACCAAAAATGGGATAAGAAAAGACGAAAAGTCGCACGATTTATGCCTAAATAAGATAATTTTCTTGACAGAATTTACGAATTATGTTGTACTGAAAAGTACTTCATTTCTGTACTTATCCTATGTTACCTATAGGAAATTGTGTTCTATAATTTAGGTAAGTAAACTCTTATGAGAATCAACCTCTCCAAAAGAAAAATCAAAGATCCCTTTGTGGGCAAGGTGGAAGAACTAAGCGGACAGAACCTTCTTGCCTGTTATCAATGCGGCAAGTGCTCTGCGGGCTGTCCTGCGATCGCTGAAATGGATATCCTTCCCAATCAAATAATCCGCTATGCCCAGCTTGGTTTAAAAGATGAGCTTATGCGGTCAAAGTCCATCTGGATTTGCGCTTCCTGTTTTACCTGTAACGCCCGCTGTCCCAAGGGAATAAAAATTGCTGAAGTCATCGAAGCCTTGAGGCAAATTCTGCTCAGAAAAAGTGAGGACCACCTCAAGGTTAAAAAACTCTCAGCTGCAGAAAAGGGAGATGTTCCTCCCATTGCCATCATAAGTAGCATGAGGAAGTTTACCTCATAAATTTTATTATTATGTATAATTTTTTTTATCAAAATACCATAAGGACTTATAATGAAAATAAGTTATTATCCTGGTTGTACTCTGAAAAACAATGCAAAAAATTTTGAAGACTCAGCTCTATGTTCCTTAAAGCGCCTTGAAGTAGAAACTGTAGAACTTGAACGCTGGAACTGCTGCGGAACAGTCTTCTCGTTAGCCACTGATGATTTGATTCATCACGTAGCTCCCATCCGAAACCTCATCCGAGTCAAAGAAGCCAACACAAACAAATTTATGACTCTCTGCGCCATGTGTTTCAACACCTTGAAAAGAGCAAATGAAAGAGTAAAATCCGATCCAGAGAGCCTTGATAAGATAAATAAATTTATGTATCGCGAGGAAGTCAAATACGAAGGAGACGTCCAGGTCCTTCATCTCTTGGAGCTGCTAAGAGATGAGATAAAATTCGAAAACATCGCCAAAAAAGTTGTCAAGCCTTTGAAAAACCTAAAAATAGCTAATTACTATGGTTGTCTTTTAGTCCGTCCCAAAGAGATTGGTCTTGACGATGTTGAAAATCCGACTGTTTTAGAAAATCTCATGACTGTTTTGGGTGCAGAAGCCATAGATTTTCCTTATAAAACTGAATGCTGTGCTTCATACCAAACTGTCGATAAACCTGAAAACGTAGCCGATAGAACATACCACATCCTCACCTCGGCTCAATCCCAGGGCGCTGAGCTAGTTTCTGTGAGCTGTCCTCTCTGTGCTTTCAATCTCGACTACCGTCAGAAAGAAACTGTCCAGAAATATCCCGAATTCAAGAATATCCCAATCCTTTATTTCACCCAAGTAATGGCTCTTGCTCTGGGTTGTCCTGAGAAAGATTTAAGATTAGATCTCCATTATATTGACCCTAAGCCCATTTTGAGAGAAAAAGGATTACTCTGAGGAACAAATGGTTTATTTCGGCGATTTAAAAGAAAAAAAGGGCAAAATCCATATTGATAAGGATAGGTGCAAAGGATGTAAGTTCTGTGTGGAATACTGCCCCAAAGATGTGCTCGAGATGTCTGAAGAATTTAATGTGAAGGGCTATCATCCTCCCTTCATCAAGAATGAGGATGATTGTCTTTACTGCCAGCTCTGCGAGACAATTTGTCCTGAGTTTGCCATATTTGTCACGCTTAAAAAAGAGGAGGAAGAAGGTGAAAAAGGTGAAAGCAGATCCTAAAGGAGTCTTAACTGGAGCCCATTATTTAGACGGAGACTATGCTCTTGCTGAAGGGGCTCTGGCGGCTGGGTGCCGTTTTTTTGCCGGCTATCCTATCACTCCTTCCACAGAAACGGCTGAAAGATTTTCCGAAAGAATTCCATCTGTGGGAGGAGTTTTTATCCAGATGGAAGATGAGATCGCCTCCATTGCAGCCCTGATAGGAGCTGTCTGGGGAGGGAAGAAAGCAATGACGGTTACTTCTGGCCCTGGTTTTTCGCTGATGATGGAGAACATAGGATTAGCCTGCATGATGGAAACTCCTCTTGTGATTGCCAATGTCCAAAGAGGAGGTCCTTCTACAGGACTTCCCACCTTGACCGGTCAGCAGGACATGATGCAGGTCAAATGGGGCTCCCACGGTGATTATGAAATAATCGCCCTCTGCCCTGATTCTCCTCAGGAATGTTTCGACCTCTGCATCGATGCTTTCAATCTATCTGAAATCTATCGTGTTCCTACCTTTATCATGGCAGACGAATGTGTGGGACATATGCATGAGAAGGTTGTTATTCCTCCAGCTGAGGAAATTGAACTTGTCGAAAGGAAATGGTTCAAAGGCCCAAAGGATAAATATCTGCCTTACAAGCCTGATAAAGACATGATTCCCTTCATGGTCAAGGCTGGTGACGGCCACCGCTTCCACACTACAGGCTTAACTCACGATGAACGCGGCTACCCTGCTCTCAACGCAGAATTCCAGGAAGTTTGCGTTCGTCATCTGGTAGAAAAAATCAGAATGAATGCCGATAAAATCATCAAACTTGAAGAAGATGAGATAGACAACGCCGAAATCATAGTCATCTCCTACGGAATCACCTCAAGAGTTACGACAAGAGCTGTCCAGCAGGCAAGAAAAGCAGGTATAAAAGTGGGAACGATAAGGCTTATTACTGTCTGGCCTTTCCCTGAGAAGCGAATAAAAGAGCT
The DNA here is from genome assembly GCA_011049545.1 of Candidatus Aminicenantota bacterium. GTDB lineage: Bacteria > Acidobacteriota > Aminicenantia > Aminicenantales > Aminicenantaceae > SOIV01. Next base: position 3,999 of record DRHQ01000003.1, read on the forward strand.
GGCAAAGAAAATAAAAGCATTCGTCGTTCCTGAGATAAATTATGGTCAAATTGTCCGAGAAGTGGAACGGTGTGTTGAAGGCCAAGCTCCGGTCATCCATATTCCTCACTGCGGTGGCTGGGTTCACGATCCAGATGAAATTTTTAAAGCTATCAAGGAGGCTTCAAAATGAAAGAAGAAGACCATCTCGAAGAAAAAAACCCTATGGAAGATTTACTGAGGATGGACAGAATCCCCCACATCTGGTGCCCTGGCTGTGGAATAGGAACTGTTGTCACTTCTTTTGCCGAGGCTCTGAGGAAAAGTAAAATCGACCTGGATAAGACCGCCATAGTATCCGGAATAGGATGTACTGGAAGAGTAGCTGGCTATGTGAAGCTTGATTCTTTCCATACTACCCACGGCCGAGCTATTCCCTTTGCCACTGGATTAAAACTGGCAAATCCCGAGCTAAAAGTCATTGTCTTCAGCGGAGACGGAGACATCGCAGGAATCGGGGGCAACCACTTCATCCATGCCGCCAGGAGAAATATGGATATGATCGTAATATGCGTGAATAACTTTAATTATGCCATGACAGGAGGTCAGGTAGCAGCCACAACCCCTACCACGGCTAATGCCTCCACCGCTCCTTACGGCAATTATGAATATTCTTTCAGCCTTCCTTACCTTGCTGAAGCCAGTGGTGCAACTTATGTTGCTCGCTGGACTGCTCTTCATCTGAGGAGGGTGGCCAAATCTATGCAGGAAGCTTTGGGCAAAAGAGGTTTTTCTTTCATCGAAGTCATTACTCCCTGTGTAACTCTGTATGCGCGCAGGAACCGTCTCGGCGATGGATTGAACCTGATGAAATATTATTACGAAAAATCTGAAATTCAGCATGGAGCAGACACCAGAACTGTTGATATCAGTTACCAGGGAAAACTCATAGTCGGCAAGTTTGTCGACAAAGAAAAACCAACTTTTCTCGATTGCATGAATGAACATCTCGGCAAAGTATTAGGCGATAAATACAAGTCTTATGGAGTAAGTCATGAGTGAGATTAGATTTTCTGGTTTTGGTGGTCAGGGAATCATTCGCTGCGGACTCATTGCTGGAAAGGCCCTTTCCCTTTTTGACAATAAGCAGGCGACAATGACCCAGAGTTTCGGTCCTGAAGCACGGGGAAGTGCCTGCAGTTCTCAGCTCGTTGTCTCTGATGATCGAGTTCTTTATCCTTATATATCCGCCCCGGAAATTCTTATTTCCATGTCGCAGGAAGCCTATGAAAAATACGAACCGGAACTGCGTGATGATGGAATCCTCCTCATCGACAAGGATTTGGTGAAGTCAAAACCTTCCCGAGGAAAAATCAAAACTTATTCTGTTCCTTCTACAAGGTTTGCCGAAGAATTAGGGAACCGTATCATTGCCAACCTGGTTATGCTGGGATTTTTTACGGCAATAACTCGTATCGTTTCTCCCGAAGCCATGAAAAAAGCACTCCCCGGCCTAGTCCCGGGAAGATTTCTTGAGCTTAACAAGAAAGCTTTTGACAAAGGTTATGAATACGGCAAGAAAATCCTGACTGAAGAGAAAAAACCAAAAAAGAAGTAACTGAATATGAAAAAAATAAAAAAAATAAAAAAGGGGACAGGCTACTTTTTCAGCAAGAAAGAGAACTGTCTCTACTCATGGACAATTCATACAGAAAAAGTAGCCTGTCCCCTTTTTAGGAAAAAGGTAAAAAAATGAAACGAACAGGCGTTTTTGTTTGCCACTGCGGTATAAATATAGCTGGAACAGTGGATGTCAAAAAGGTTTCCGAAGAGCTTTCCAAGCATTCAGGAGTCGTCCACGCTGAAGATTACATCTACGCCTGTTCTGACCCGGGTCAAAACATTATTATTGATGCCATAAAGGAAAAGAAGCTGGATAACGTAGTTATCGCTTGTTGCTCTCCAAATCTTCATGAGACAACCTTCAGGAATGCTGCCAAAACAGCCGGGCTCAATGAGTTTCAATGTGAGATCGCTAATATCCGCGAACAGTGCAGCTGGGTCCATAAGGATATGGAAAAAGCGACAGATAAAGCTATAAAGCTTACCAGGAGCGCTGTGCAAAGAGTTCGCAGGAATGAACCTCTGGAGCCGATCAGCGTCCCTGTCACCCGGAGAGCTCTGGTTATTGGCGGCGGAATAGCAGGCATCCAGTCTGCCTTAGACCTAGCCAACACTGGCTTTGAAGTCATTCTGGTAGAAAGGGAACCTTCCATCGGGGGCCATATGATTCAGCTCTCTGAAACCTTCCCTACTCTCGACTGCTCCCAGTGTATTATGACGCCGAAAATGGTGGAGGTTTCCAAACACCCCAAGATTAAGCTCATGACTTACAGCGAGGTTCAGGAAATCTCGGGGTATGTGGGAAATTTTAAAGTTAAAATTCTTAAAAAGCCCACCTATGTTTATGCAGATAAATGTACTCTCTGTGATGAATGCACCAAGGTCTGTCCCGTGGCTGTCCCTGACGAATTTAACCTAGGTTTAACCGCAAGGCGAGCCATTTATATTCCTTTTCCTCAGGCTATTCCAGCTACCTTTACTCTGGATATAAAAAACTGCCCCGGCCTTCTGCCGATTGCCTGCGGCAAGTGCACAGATGTCTGCGAGCCAGGGGCAATTGACTACGACATGAAACCTGAAATTGTCGAGGAAGAGGTTGGGGCCATTATCGTCGCCACTGGATACGATCTGTATGAAAAAGAATTGTTGACTGAATATGGATATGGAAAATACCCGGATGTCCTGGATGGGCTTCAATTTGAAAGATTACTCTCCGCCTCTGGACCGACAATGGGAAAAGTTCTTAGGCCGTCAGACCATAAAGAACCCAAGGAGGTTGTCTTTATCCAGTGCGCTGGCTCCCGTGATCCTGAACTTCACTGCGCTTACTGCTCTAAAATATGCTGCATGTACACGGCCAAACATGCCATGCTCTACAAGCATCATGTCCCAGATGGCCAGGCCTATATTTTTTATATCGATATCAGGTCAGGGGGAAAAGACTACGAGGAATTCGTCCAGAGAGCAGTAGAAGACGATGGGGTCCTCTACCTCAGAGGAAAGGTTTCGAAAGTATTTGAAGATAAAGGCAAAATCAAGGTCTGGGGCGTTGATACCCTGGCCGGAAAGGACATCGAAATCGATGCCGATATGGTCGTTCTGGCCACGGCCATGCGTCCCTCTAAGGGAGCAGATGAACTGGCCAGGAAACTCAAAATCGCCATGGACAAGGATGGATTTCTCGCCGAAGCTCATCCAAAGCTCAAGCCTTTAGAGAGTGTTACGTCTGGAATGTTCCTTGCAGGAGCTGCCCAGGCGCCCAAAGACATCCCTGAAGCTGTGGCTCAAGCAAGCGGAGCGGCGGGCAAAGCTATCTCCATCTTGTCCCAGGAAAGGCTTTACCATGCTCCCACAGTGGCCGAGGTTAACGTCAATCTCTGCACTGGCTGCGGAATGTGTGTTCAAGTCTGTCCTTATGATTCTCTTTCCCTCAAAGACGGCAAAGTCGAAGTGAATGAAGTTCTCTGCGAAGGATGCGGGACTTGTTCGGCAACCTGTCTGAGAGCAGCCATCCAGGTCAAAAACATGACTCCTCTCCAGGTAAACGAAATGATAAAGGCGGCACTCGGAGGCTAAAAAGTGGCAGAAGAATTTGAACCAAAAATAGTTGCTTTTCTCTGCAAGTGGTGTTCCTCAGCCGGAAGCGACCTGGCTGGAGTCTCCCGAATGCAGTATCCACCCAATGTTATTCCCATCACTGTCATGTGTTCAGGGAGCGTGTCCCCTCTCTACATATTCTCTGCCTTTAACAAAGGAGCAGACGGAGTGCTCGTTTCAGGGTGCCATCCAGGCGACTGCCACTATATCAAAGGTAACTTCTATGCCCGGCGTAGAATTGCCCTGGTCAAGAAGCTTTTAGAGTATGTCGGCCTTGAACCCGAGCGTTTCCAGATGTCCTGGATCTCGGCAGCAGAAGGAGTAAAATATACTAAAGTTATAAAAGATTTTGTCCAAGAACTCAAGCCACTCGGTCCTCAAAAAAAGCTGAGGAGAACTCAATAATGGTCAATCTCGAAGAGCTCAAAAAAGAAGCCAGCCAGATCTTAAAAGAAGGAAAGGTTAAATACATAATAGGCTTCCAAAGGGGCTCAAACGGCCTGCTTCCTGTCCCGGCGTTTATAAAAAATCCTAAAGACGTTGAGAAGTTGGTCTGGGATCCTACGTGTGTTTATAACCTCACCCTTTTCCTCCAGGACGAAAAAAGAAAAAAAACTAAGGAAAAGGAACCGGATGAGAGGCCAGTGGGAATCGTAGTAAAAGGATGCGACAGTCGAGCCATCAATGTCTTGCTTCAAGAAGAATTCATCAAAAGAGATGACGTCTATGTATTAGGAGTCTCCTGCGAAAATACCGGCGTCCTTGATGAGAAAAAGCTTGCCAAAAAATTGAAAGGAAAAAAAGCTAAAAAAGTTGAGTTCGGCGCCAATGACGATTTTGTTATCACCACTGAAGATGGGAATATTAAGATTGCGGCGCAAGAAGTGCTGGCTGAGAGATGTCTTGAGTGCAAAGCCCATTTCCCGGTCATCTATGATGTCTTAATCGGAGAAAAAACCAAGCGCAATGTAGAAAATCCTTTCAAATCCCTGGAGAAAATCGAATCTTTACCTCCAGAGGAAAGGTGGAAATTCTGGAAGGAACAGATAGAGAAATGCATTCGATGCTATGCCTGCCGGTCTGTATGCCCGATGTGCTATTGTGACGAATGTGTGGCAGATACTATAAATTTTGTTGTAACACCAGATACTTCTGCCGAAGAAAAGGCCCAGAAAATAAAATGGCTGGAAAAATCGCCCGTATCTTCAGAGAATTTTGTCTATCACTTTGTCAGAGCCATCCATCTTGCTGGACGCTGCATTGACTGCGGAGAATGCGAAAGAGTTTGTCCTCTGGATATCCCAGTCAGGTTCTTGAATAAGAAATTGGAAAAAGAAGCCAAAGAGCTTTTTGATTATGATGTGGGCTTTGATCCTGACAAACCTTCTCTTGTCTCAAGTTTTAAGGATGATGATCCGGAGGACTTTATAAGGTAAGTAAATGGAAAAAGTGCTGTCAAAAAAAGCCTTCCCCCAATGGGTAAAGAAGCTTGAATCTTACACAATGTATTTACCGCGAAAAGATGGCGATTTCTGGAATTATGAAGTTATCAAGAATCCTGAAATCATAGACCTGGATTATCTCAACACTGTCCTCTCTCCAAAAAAAATCATCTTTCCCCAAAGAGAAGTGCTCCTGGAGTTCAGCACTTCAAACGAGGAGGAGCTCAAAATCAATGAGGTCCTTCCTGAGGAAGCGCAATCTGTTATCTTTGGCGTGAGACCATGCGATGCAAAGGCGCTTACTCTTACGGATAAAGTTTTTGGCGGCGACTTCAAGGACCCCTACTACTGGAAAAGAAGAAACTCAACGGCACTTGTTGGGCTTGCCTGTAACACACCTCCTTCTCCAAATTGCTTCTGTCTCTCGGTTGACGGCTCCCCCCATTCCAAAGAGGGCCTGGATATTTTAATAACTGATTTAGGAGATAAATATCATGCAGAATCTTTCACGAAAAAAGGAGACGATCTCTTAAATTTAGCCAAGGCTCTTTTCAAGAACCCAACAGCCAAGGAAAAGAAGGATTTAGAAAAGATTCAGGCGGAATCCAAGAAGAAAATCCAAAGGCAAATCAAAGATACAAAAAAAATTCCACCTAAGCTCAAAGATATGTTTGACTCTCCCTTCTGGGATGAAGAGTCTTTAAGCTGCATCCGCTGCGGCATCTGCACTTATCTCTGTCCCACCTGCCATTGTTTTGATATAAATGATGAAGTTACTTCATCCTCTCCGATCAAAGGAGAGAGGGTAAGGACTTGGGACAACTGTCAGTTTCCTGATTTTACTATGCATTCTTCAGGACATAATCCGAGGCCTGATAAAGCCGCACGGTTGAGACAGAGAATTCTCCATAAGTTTCAGTATTTTGTCGAACTTTACAAAAATTATCAATGCACAGGCTGCGGAAGGTGCATTTCTAAATGTCCTGTGGGGATAGATATCATAGAAGTTCTCGAAAAGGCGAGAGATTATGGATCATAATACTTATATTCCAAAGCTGGCAAAAATAATCGAAATAAAAGAAGAAGTGGGTGGAGCAAGGCCTATCAAGACTTTCAGGACTCAGTTTCTGAGCACGAATAATTTCTCCTTCCATAGTGGACAGTGCGCCATGCTTTCTGTTTTTGGCAAAGGAGAATCGATAATCTCCATCTCCTCTTCCCCTCTTTTGAAGGATTACCTTCAATTCAGCATTTTAAAGATGGGAAGGGTTACTTCTTCCCTGCACGAAATGCAGGTCGGCGACATAATCGGAATAAGAGGGCCTTACGGAAACAGCTTTCCCGTAGAAGACTGGAAAGGAAAAAACATAATCTTTATCGGTGGAGGAATCGGTTTAGCTCCTATCTGGTCTGTCCTCAATACCGCTCTAAGCATAAAAAAAGACTATGGAGACCTTATGCTGATTTACGGTGCCAGAACATCCAAAGACCTGGTATTTCAGGAAGAGCTGGAAGAGCTCAGGAAGAGAATGCCTGTCCATCTTTCAATAGATGTCGAGGAGCCAGATTGGAAGGAGTTTGTCGGATTCGTCCCTCAGAATGTTACAGACAAAAAACCTTCCCCAAAAAACGCAATAGCAATCACCTGTGGCCCCCCTATCATGATCAAATTCGTCATCAAAGCGCTCGAGGGACTCGGATTTAAAGACGAACAGATTTACACAACTGTCGAGAACAAAATGAAATGCGGCATCGGGAAATGCGGAAGATGCAACATCGGCGTTCATTATGTTTGTAAAGATGGTCCTGTCTATTCATGGGCCGAGTTTAAAAAATTACCACAGGAATATTAAAGGGAGATATTGACGATGGCAACAAAGAAACCAGCTAAAAAGAAGCCCGTAAAAGAGACCAAAACCAAATCCACAAAAAAGAATCCAAAAAAAGAAATGGCTACAGTATTCATCATGGGCAAAGCCCATGAAGTGCCGGCTGAAGCAACGATAATGGGAGCTATCGAGTATTCTGGTTATCAGATAATAAGAGGCGCAGGATGCAGAGAGGGTTTCTGCGGTGCTTGTGCCACTGTCTACCGTCTTCCTGACGATTATAAAATTTACACAGGCCTGGCCTGTACAACTCTCATTGAAGACGGAATGTGGCTTTCACAGCTTCCGGCTATTCCTGCCCAAAGGCCTGTTTACGATATTAAAAAGCTAGAGGCGAATGTCGCAACTTTTCAAAAGCTCTACCCTGAAGTTTTTCGCTGTTTAGCCTGTAACACCTGCACAAAAGCCTGTCCCCAAGACCTGGAAGTCATGGATTATATCCAGGCTGCTATCCGAGGAGATATCGAAAAAGTTATGGACATTTCCTTTGACTGTCTCAGCTGCGGCATGTGTGCTATAAGATGCCCGGCGGAAATAGTCCAGTACAATGTGGGACTCCTCGCGAGAAGGCTTTACGGAAAGTACCTCGCCAAAGAGAGCAAACAGCTTAAGAAAAGAATAAAAGAAATCAAAGAACATAAATACGATAAAGAGTACCAAGAATTAAAAAGCATGAAAACAGAAGACTTGAAAAAGAAATACTATGAAAGAAACCTTGAATAGAAGGAGTTTCCGATGTATCCAGAATACATGAATGAATCACTGAAAAAAGTTACCCAATCCCGCAACAAAAGGTTTGAACTGGCAAAATCAGGGAAACCTGTTTTTCCTCCCATGAGCGCTGAAGAAAGAGAGCAGGTCCTCGATAAATTCCATCCTGACTATAAACCTGAAGCAAGGCGCAAAATCCATGTCGGTCCGAATAAAGGGGAGAAACTTACAACCGAAGTGGCTGATATGCTGGAGTCGCACTCCAGGATCAAGCCCGAACTTTTCGACCTGGCTCAGGCTGATTATGAAACAGACATCTTGATCATTGGTGGAGGCGGTGCAGGCTGTGCAGCTGCCATCATTGCCATGGAAAACGGCGCTAAATCAATCATTTCCACCAAACTCCGCCTTGGGGATTCCAACTCCATGATGTCACAGGGAGGTATGCAGGCAGCCGTTACTTCTCAAGACTCCCCGGCCAAACACTATCTGGATGCAATCGGCGGGGGCCATTTTGATAACAAACCTGAGCTCGTCCGAATCCTCACTGAGGATGGACCTGAAGTGGTCAAGTGGCTTGAAGATTTGGGCGTTGTCTGGGATAAAAACGAAGACGGCTCACTACAGGTGCTCCATGGAGGAGGAACATCCAGAAAAAGGATGCATTCCTGTCGCGATTATACAGGGGCAATTATAATGCGGACTTTGATGGATGTAGTAAGAAATCACCCAGATAAAATCACATCGCTCGAATTCATGCCCACAGTCGAACTCATCCTGGATAATAAGGGACGATGTGCAGGCGGAATTCTGTACAACCTTGAAACAGAAGAATATTTTACAGTCAAAGCCAAGGCGACGATTATCACGACAGGAGGTTACGGCCGACTTCATATAAGAGGATATGACACGACCAATCATTATGGAGCTACCGGTGATGGCCTTGTCATCGCTTACCGGGTAGGAGCCAAACTCCTCTACATGGATTCTGTCCAGTACCACCCCACTGGTTCAGTCTTCCCAGAACAGATTGCTGGCTTCTTAATCACAGAAAAGATCAGAGGAGCTGGCGGACAGCCTCTCAATAAACACGGCGAACTCTTTGTCTTTCCGCGGGAACCCAGGGATGTAGAGAGTTCAGCCTTCATTAAGGAGTGCCTTGAAAAAAATAATGGCATCGAAACTCCTAGCGGCCGGTTCGGCGTCTGGCTTGACTCCCCCCTTATCGAGATGCTTCAGGGTGAAGGATATATAAATAAAAACTTCCCGGCTATGCACCGCCAGTTTATCCGTTACGGAATAGACATCACTGCAGAACCGATGCTCGTCTACCCTTCCCTTCATTACCAGAATGGTGGAATCGAGATAGACGAAAAATGCAAAACAAACATTCCTGGCCTCTATGTGGCTGGAGAAGCTACGGGTGGAGTACATGGAAGGAACCGGCTTATGGGAAATTCTGTTCTTGATTATAATGTTTATGGACGCCGTGCCGGGAAATACGTCGCTGAATCTATCAAATCTGTTAAGCTTGGACCGCTGACATTGGAGCATATCTCGAATTACGAGAGTGAATTGAAGCGCGCAAAAATCAAAACAGACCGCATTGCTCCAGTTCTTCTACCATCTTATACACCCGAAAATGTAAAGAAGCGCCAGCTAACAGCTCACTACCAAGGAACCCTAAGATAAGAACTGAGCTGCAATAATCCCCATTCATCAGCAATACAGGAAGTAACATTCCCCTTTTCAAGCTACATTTTCTTTTGACTTTTAGAAGTAATTTGATATATTGTACTTGTTTTTCAACGAAACGGAGCCTTTACTTTAACTTAGATGCAGATAAAATATTTTTTTAGAAGCATGTTCGGAAAAGGTAAAAAAATTAAGTCTACGTTTCCCGAAATCGCTGTTTCTGACACAGATCCTTAACTATAGCTCGACAAGAAAAGGATATCATTCATGGAAAATAACGGAGTAGAAAAAAGAACGTGCATCCGGTTTGCGATTCCTGGTACTACCGTCAGCTATGAGTTTAAGGATTATACAGAGGAATTTTCCCCTCTTGTCGACATTAGCCGCGGGGGAGTTAAATTTCTGGGTAAACATCCTCTCGAGATCAATGCAGATATAACCTTAAAAATATCCGTTCCCGGTGAAATGATTCCCTTAACTATCCACGGGAAGATCCGGTGGATATCCTTCATTGAGGGAAAAGATCAATACCAGATCGGGGTTCAATTTAATCCGTATGGAGAAAAGGAAAAACAAAATTACCCTGGAAATCTGGTGAAAATCATTTCACTCGAGCAAAAATTTGCCGCTGCAGATAAAGGTAAAGTCGGGAAATATGAAATTGACAGTTGATAAATGCCCAATAAATCAGCATAATATCTAAGAATAAATGTTTGTTGTTAGGATTTAAATATTAAGACTTTATTTGCTCTATTCGAATAGGATGACGGCCTCAGACACCGCTACTCAGATATCAACTGAAATACTACAGAGCAAACAAAGGAGACTGTAGTTGGAAGAGAAGGAAATAGAAAAAAGAACATGCATCCGGTTCCAAATTCCTGGAGCTACTATCAGCTATCAGTTCAAAGAGCATATGGAAGAATTTTCCCCTCTTGTTGATATGAGCCGCGGGGGAGTCAAGTTTATAGGAAAGAAACCTCCAGAGATCCACACTGAAGTAACCTTAAATATTTCCATTCCCGGTGAAATAATTCCCTTAACTATCCACGGAAAAGTGCAGTGGATATCCTTTGTTGAAGCCAAAAATCAATACTTTATCGGGGTTCAGTTTAATCCGTATGGAGAAAAAGAAGGGGAAAATTATCCCGGAAACATGGTAAAAATCATCGCCCTTGAACAAAAATACGCAATTAAAGATAAAGCTAAAACCGAGAAATTCGAAATTAACTAGCCAGTAGGATGGGAACGTCCCCTTTTTATTTTTCTTGCCCTTCGATGACTATTTGAGAGTAATCTGCGACTTGGATCAATAGTTTACTTATGGCTTGGAGGAGAGCCAGACGGTTTCGCTTCATTCTTTGCTCATCAGTCATTACCATAACATTATCAAAAAACTTATTTATTGAAGATCTAATCCTGAAAATAATTCTCTGCACCTGAGGAAAATCTCCTTTAGAAATTAATGGAAGGACATTATTCTTTATTATGGAAAAAGTAGTATAAAGC
>DRHQ01000004.1 GCA_011049545.1 Candidatus Aminicenantota bacterium
AAAAATATTACCCTCAAAGCTTTGGCCGTGATTATCAGCATAAAAATTCAATATATCTGCCCTTGCTTCCTTAAATTGTTTAATAATTCCCGCAGAGAGAGAGGGATTGGTCAATCCGAGAGAAATTAAGGCAGTTTGATTCTCGCTTTTCAATTTCTTCAGAACTCGTTCAAGTTCTGAAATGGAATATTTTCGAGGTAAGGCTATTTCTATTAAATTCACCTCTCTCCAGGGAACTCGATCCAGGTGTGTAATTTTATCGAGCGAACAGCGTAAAGCTATCGATTTAAGGTAAGGTTTTAACTCATCAAAATAATTCTTGATGTCTAAAAAGGCTAAAGTCCCGAGCTTATGGGCAGCTTTTATGATAGATAAAATGATACCTCTTGAATTGAGCCCCAAAGGACTTGTATCAAGCAACATAGGAATCTGTATTTCATAGGAATTGGGGAGATCGAGTTTGGCAAAATCAGATATCCAGGGTAATTTTCTCCCCAGATCAACTGCGGTGGCAATGTATTCTCTTCCATGGATCCCGTCCCTCGTGGGGCGGACTATTTCTGACATATCTGTCCATATGTCATCAAAGCCGCGTCCTCTAAACGGACCGCGGTACCCTGCACCAAAGACAGGAATATTTCCTTCTTCTGCTTCATTCCAGATAGTATGGATGATTTGAGGGGTCCAATAGGAGTTTCCCAGTTTTTCAAACTCCTTGTTCTTAATCATTTCGAGGGATTGATAAGGGCAGTTTTGAATGCAGGAAAAACAATTCTTGCAAAGATGATTGACCGGGTCAGACATTAGACGAGGGTCATCAGAATCTCGTTTGTGGACATCATAAATGCAATGAGTCATACATCGACCACAGTTCAAACATGAATCGTTGCGAATGATCTCGAATTTCCCTATTTTGGTCGTGGATAATTCAACTGGAGATGTTTCAATGCGGTATCTTTTATACATTCTTTATTTCCTGGTGATTATTATTTGATGAATTACTCAGGAAATCTAAAAGCTTGGTATAAGCCGGGTGAGATTCCGCCTTTTTTATGAATTCGTCTATTTTTTCTTCAGGGCGTCCAGATGTTTTTTCTGCGATTGCTTCGAGTTTGTCCCAGACGGGCATTAATTTTAGCTTACTCTGGCATACATATTCACAGAGATGACAGTGCAAACAGAGAAATATATTCTCAGCAACAGGCTCAGGAATAGATGAACCGTTAAGCATGCGTTTCAGGAGAAAGAGCTTTCCTTTTGCGGTGACGATTTCTGATCTGTTCGTGAAATAGGCAGGACAGACAGCAATACAGGCTCCACAGTTTGCGCAGGCTTCTGGGTCAAACAAGCTCCTTTTGTGCTTATCCAGGTTAGCGCTTAGGATTTTTAGGAATGGTTTAAAAAAAGGATTTCCGTTTGAAAATAACGCGCTCATTGAATATGCCATTTTTAAAAAGTAGGCGATTCTCCAGTCTGGAGAAAACGATTTAGCTGGATTTAATAAATTAAGCGGGTCTAATTCTTCTTTTAAACGTAAGTATTCTTTTATGTCTGTATCAGAGAATTTTTTCTTGAGCAGGGGGAGATTCCATGTTCCTATTCCGTAAGGTTTTCCGCCACACTTCGAAGTGATATGGGTTAATGAATATGTTAAGAAAAGATGGACAAAGTGAATAATTTTTTTCGGATCAGAAGGGAAAATTGTAAAAACAACAGCCTCATTTTCATTTATTAATGTGGCTTCAGTCGAGAGCGGAATGCCATAATTTTTCCCGAATTTTCTTGTTTTTCTAAGGTAATGATCGAGATTTTCGAGGGGAAGGATTGTTTCACAACCGAGAATAGAGGGGTGGAAATGTTTTACGGAAAACGGGAAGTATCTTTCATTCCATAAGAACGCTGTTAAATAATTTTCGGCTAATATTCCTTTTTTTCTTTCTACCAGGCTCAAAAATGCTGCCTTGGAGGAGAGATCTTCAAAGACTACCAAAATACCTTCCATGTTTGGAAATGAGACTTTGCCGTTAAGCAATAAATTTTTATGCTCTAATCGATGCCGGTCAAAGAAAGATAAATGGACGGGCGGCGTTCTTAATGATCTTGAAACCTCAGATAAAAATCCGGCTGCCTCCGATGCTTTGTTGAAGAAGACGAGATAGGGCTTGGATGGTTTAGCTTCTCGAATTCTGAGCTTCACCTTGCTTATGATCCCCATTTGACCCTCAGTTTCCATGAAATATTTGAATTCACGATCTTGGCGGGTAACCCTTTTTTTCTTTTGGGGTGCTATAATTTCGATTGAATCAACAAGATTTGATATGTGTCCATACGCGAAGCTATTAACTCCATAACCTCCTGTAGACAACCAGCCACCAACAGTGGAAAATAAGCTAGTGGGGTAAGTATAGAGATCGAGAGAATAATTCTTCAAGAAATTCTTAAGATCCCACCATCTTAGACCTGCTTCGAAATAGATAGTTTTCTTTTTTTCATCAAAATCTAAGATTCTGTTCAAATGGGTGAGGTCCGCCATTATTGATCGTCTGAGCGGAGCAATACCACCCATTCCATAAGTGGCTGCGCCCCGGGGGATTATCGAGAGTTTATTTTTTATTGCATAAGAAAACATTTCCTGAATATCATCAATGCTTTCGGGCTGAGAAATAAATTGAATCCTGGGAAGCCTATTTTTTAAAATATTGGGGAGTTCGACAGACTCCTTTGTGTACAATTTGACTTCGAGAGAAGAATCTAGTATCATTTAGACAAATATATTACAGAAATGTTGTCAAATGTCAAGAAATATCTTATAATTCATTAACAAATATATATATTTTATATTATTTTACTTACATATGAAGAAAGGAGGACAGATGATTGAGGAACTGGAATTAAAAATTGTTAGATCTCTTAATAAGAATTCAAGGAAAAGCTTTCGGGAAATAGCCAAAGAAATCGGAACCTCTGCTCCAGTTGTGATCAATAAAATAAAAAGGCTCGAAGAACAGGGAGCAATAAAGGGGTATATTCCTATCCTGGACCCGGAATACTTTGGATTTAACCTAATCGCTATTGTGGGTATACGAATTTCCGATGGTAAGCTCATCGAAACTCAAGAGAAAATCGCGGAAGATTCCCATGTCTTTGCGATTTATGATGTAACCGGAGAATGGGATTCGATTGTGATCGCGCATTTTAAAAGCAGGGACGATCTAAACAGTTTTATAAAGAATGTTCTCTCTCAGAAATATGTGGATAGAACAGTTACCCATATTGTGCTAAACGTCGTCAAAGACGAGCGCAGAATCGTTATTTAATGCAGGGGTTTTATTTACGTTTCTGTTTTTTCCAGAGCCAGAATAAATAGACAGCTGGGCTCTGATAAAGAGCGAAAATCATGGGCCAGAAGATGAACCAGAAGATATTGAAGTCAAGGACGAAGAGATAAACGAAGACTAAAATACCAACAAGAGAGGCCAATATGGAAGCGATTAGAAGGAGGTTGGAGTAATTTTTTTGCACTTTTTTCTCCATATTCTGTAAGGAATTTCCTTTTATAGTGCTAGCGAGTTGAGTAGGGAGAGTTCACTGCTGGTTTAATCAAACTTAAATCTTTCTTAAGATTTTCAAGAAGACATCCCTCAAGAGAAATATTATCTATTATCAAATGCTCTGTCAATCCTTTGGTCTATAGGGGATGTTCTTCAAAGAAATGCATTTAGAGAAACTGCTAAGAACTGGCTATTTTCTTATTAACAATGTAGAGCATCCTTGCAGGGGTCGAGTTATTCTTAAACCATCACTTAGGAAATACCAGAGTTGTGCGAATTTGGTTGAAACAAAATACATTGAACTATCGGCTATATCTTTCATAATATCCATGTAAACAATGCGAAAATTGAGCACATCACTAAACAATCTGATTTCGTTTACAATCAAAGGCTGAAATAGTAGACTTTCAGATTGTGCTTGACAGATATTCACGACAAATCCTTTTTCCGGGTATCGGAAAAGAAGGACAGAGGAAATTAAGCAGCAGCTATGTGGTGGTTATCGGTTGCGGAGCACTTGGATCGATTATTTCCACTTCATTGGTTCGTGCCGGCGTTGGAAAAATCAGGATTATAGATAGAGATTTCATAGAATACCACAACCTGCAGCGACAACTTTTGTTTGATGAAGAGGACATACGAAATGAATTGCCAAAGGCAATTGCTGCGGAACGACATCTCAAAAAAGTAAACTCGTCAATAGATATTGAGGGAATTGTTACTGATGTAAATTTCACAAACATTGAAAGACTCATTAAGGGAGCAGATATTGTTCTTGATGGGCTAGACAATTATGAAACCCGTTTCCTCATTAATGATGCTTCATTAAAGCTTAATATCCCATGGATTTACGGAGGAGCTATCGCTTCCTTGGGAATGATGAAGGTGATTATACCTCACGAAACTTCTTGTTTTCGATGCCTTATAGAAGAGTTGCCTCCCACAAAGACAATTATGACCTGTGATACGGCTGGCG
Source organism: Candidatus Aminicenantota bacterium (assembly GCA_011049545.1). GTDB lineage: Bacteria > Acidobacteriota > Aminicenantia > Aminicenantales > Aminicenantaceae > SOIV01. Next base: position 4,528 of record DRHQ01000004.1, read on the forward strand.
TCATTAGCCCTGCTCCCTTCATTGTTGGGTCCCTACAAACTGTTGAAGCTTTGAAACTTTTAATCGGCTCGAATAAGATCAATAGGGATTTAATCATTGTTGATGTATGGGAAGTGAAATTTGATCGCTTTAATTTTAAACCTCTTCAAGATTGCCCAGCATGCCAGGGCCAGTATGACTTTCTTGAAGGAAAATATGAAATTATTGCTACTTCTCTTTGTGGTCAAAATGCTGTACAGGTGTTAAATCCTAAATTAGAAAGATTATCTCTCGATAAGCTTGCGAAACAGCTTAAACCTCTTGGGAAAGTTAGCCACAACAAGTTTATGCTTCATTTCACTATCGATAAGTACGAAATTATCGTATTCCCTGAGGGGCGGGCGATAGTCAAGAATACTGCTAAAGAATCAATTGCACGAGCGCTTTATTCTAAATATATAGGAGCATGAGGCCCAATTTGAATAAATCAGTGAACCATTCTATACAGAAGATAAAGATGAATGCTACCCTACATACTCCCCTGAAATAAGCAAAAATCCCCCCCCCCTGGAAAATAGTATGATTTTGGCTAGCCTGAGACTAATTCGCGTAAGGCAAAGTGGTGATATCTTTCCATTTATCCTCCAGCAATCACTTTCTTTAGGTGAATCTCGTCTCCTTCATTAATAATGTCGTCAGATGTCAGAATTTCATCATTTCGAATTGGAATAATTGTCTCAGGTTGGATTCCTAATTTGGAGATGATTTCGAAAATTTTCATCTTCTCTGTTACATCTATATCTTTTCCATCAACTCTAATTCTCACTTGTATACCTCCTCAGCATCTCATCATGATAGCTACAAAGTCGACCCGATTTAATATGAGCATGAATCACTTCTTCCTGCCAATGTCCATTGTAGAGCTGGCAATTTTTATCCAAACAAAAGGATTGGTGAAAGAGGTGATAAAAAATTGCTTGGAGTGAGTATCCTTTCATCACCTGTGTCATCCTCTCATCTTCATAGTCAATGAACTGTCCATGGAGTTCTTCCTTTAATTTATTTTCTACAAAAGCCAGACCCAGATTTGAAAATTTATTTCTCAACTTATAGTACTTTTTTGGCTTCGCCGGTGCTTCAACAACACCTGTGGTTGAAATTATGTTCGGGAATCCGAAGATTGCTACTCGAGCATGATATCTTCGGTCATTATCATCAAAACTTGCAAAAAATCTCTTTGTAAAAACAATATGCAAATAGTCCATATTTCGCTCTCCCTTAAGAATCGATTCACGGGTAATCTGCTGAAGTCTCATTCCATCATAAAGGACCGCTGGTGATGCCTTATCCGGATCTTCTAGGATTTTTTTCTCGAATTCAATCTCTCCATATAGAGGCTGATAAAAGCTAACCGAATCGAGGTTTCGCACTTTGATTTTTGCCAATTCTACCGCTGTGTCATTCCTGGGATTAAAGAATTGTTTTCGAAATTCTACATGACTCGAAGGAATCATCTCCTTTATGTATTCACCAATCTCATGATGGTTGAAATTTTTGGATGATGTTTCGTTGTAGAGGATAACTTTTTTAAGATATAATTTTCTCATACATGACTTTGCCAACTTTTTCCCCGGATAAAAGCATTGCTCCAAATGTTGGCCCCATTCTGGGCAGGCCATAAGTTGTGGAAACTGCCATTCCACATACAGCAAGTCCCGGGAAGGCTTCGCCGGTATGCTCAATAATTGCATCCTCAGATTTCTCTACCCACATCGCGCCATAACCAGGGATCTTGATAATGCCCCGCTCTTCTAATTTTCGTACAACAACCGCATCATGACCTGATGCATCTATGACTAGCTTTGCCTCCAACCCAACTGGATCAACACAGGTAATCTCACGGGGAAGGGCGGAGACAGGAGTCCAGTTTATGACCACACCGCCAATACGATGTTCTTCTCTTATGACAACATCTTCGAATCTTGCCATATTTAAGATCATCACTCCAGTTTCACAAGCAGAGGCAATGAGTTTTGAGCAGGCATGTGGGCCGTCGGCAACAAATAATCCTTTAGTGTATTCAGTGAATGGAATGCTGAGCTCCTCAAGAATGCTTTGGGCTGGGGCACGAAATGTAACCTTATTCATCAAAAATCCCCCTATCCAGAATCCACCTCCTAAATAATTATTCCGTTCGATGATTAAAGTTTTGATTTTCTTTTGTGCAAGGTACCTACCGGCCATAAGACCGGATGGCCCTGCTCCAATGATTATGACATCAGATTCGGCATATTCCTCAAAATCTCGGGCAAAGCCTTTGAGTATAGCTTTTGTAATATCTTTCTCACTGATTTTTTCGAACATCTAATCCTTCCCTTCTGGTTTGATTTTTATAGACTTTCCTGGTAATGGATAAATATAAGAATTTACTTCTTTCGACATCATTCATTCATCGTCAATTTTCCCAGGTTTTATCCTGTTGACTCACTGACACAAAACTATCACAGAAAAAATATAGAGTCAACTTCAAAAGATTATGAACCCACATATGGACCTCCCCTGGTTGTTTCACCCTATGTTGTCTCCCGCTATGAACAGGCTATTGAAACGGCATTCAGGATCCTCAACAGCGGAGGCAACGCTTTTGATGCCCTTGTTGGAGTGACAGTGGTCGAAAATGTGCTTGCTCCCGTCACTGTCCTCTCTTGCGGGTGTACTCGACACTCTGATCTACCATGCAGAGAGCAATAGGATGACATTCCTGGATGGTGGTTACAACTCGGTGTGAGCCCCAGACGGAGAATACAATCCCTCAAATCCCATCTTTGGGAAAATAGTCACAGTCCCGGGAATCGTAGCCGGGCTCAAACCGGCTCGGTGGAAAACCACCGAGGTATTTTAAGTCCCTTGCGTCTTTTCAAACCAAAATAGACTTCTCCTCATGTCATAGATGTGTAACAGATTTGATTGATTTACACTGAAATTATGGTATTAGGATTGAGAGGAAAACTGATCGGAAAAGCCAATTTCCCTCTGATATTAAGAGGGGATATCTGGTGGGCGGTACTGGATTCGAACCAGTGACACCCGGCGTGTAAAACCGGTACTCTACCGCTGAGCTAACCGCCCACTGTTTTCCGTTCTTTCTAGTAAGGTCATAATTAAAGTAGAGAAAATATTCATTTTTGTCAATGGGTCATCAATGGGGTCAGACTTGCAAAACTTGCGAAACTGTTATGGTTCAATGGGGTCAGGCCTTTTAAACTTTTGTAATTTGAATATTCATCGAAAAATTAAAATAAGAAGCTTATTGGTAAAGGAATAAGCAGAAAATGTAAATTATAAAAGTTTTGCAAGTTTTGCAAGCCTGACCCCGTGTTGACATAAAATTAGCCGTATGTTAAATTTAGATTCCATTATCTTCATAAAAGATTGAGGTAGAAAGTATGTTTGCTGTTATTAAAACTGGTGGAAAACAATATAAGGTTCAGGAAGGCGATGTTCTTAATGTTGAAAAACTCGACATGGAGAAGGAAAAAAAAGTCACTTTTGACAAGGTTCTTCTTGTTGAGGATGAAGGAAAAACTCTGATCGGAACTCCTTTTGTTGAAAATGCCCTGGTGAGGGCAGAGGTTATTGAGAATTTTAAGGATAAGAAGGTCCTTGTCTTCAAGAAGAAGAGAAGGAAACAGTACAGGAGAACAAGAGGTCATCGCCAAGAGCTCACTCGGATAAAAATTGAAGAGATTATCCACGGGATAAAAGCTGTTTCCAAGAAAAAGCCAGCTGAAGTGGTGAAAAAGGAAAAAGAGGACGTAACTCCCGAGAAAAAAGTTCCCGAAGTTGCTAAAAAGAAAGAGGTAACTCCCAAGAAGCCAGTTGTAATAAGTGAAGCGAAACCGGAAAAACCTAAAAGCAAGGCATCTTCTAAAAAGAAAACCGCAGCTAAAACTGCCGCCAAAACAAAGAAAACAGCCTTAAAAAAGGAGAAATAGAATGGCTCACAAAAAATCTGCTGGAAGTGCAAAAAATGGAAGAGAAAGCCGTTCAAAAAGGTTAGGTGTGAAACGGTCAGGTGGACAATTTGTTTCTGCTGGTTCCATCATTGTGCGTCAAAGAGGCACACCGTTTAAACCTGGATTAAATGTCGGAAGAGGAAAAGACGATACTCTCTTTGCTAAGATCACCGGAGTTGTTCGTTTTGAAACAAAAGGCAAAAGGAGAAAACTTGTCTCCGTTGTCCCTTCCTAGGAGGTTCCGGCTCCGATAAAATATGTTTGTTGATCAGGTCAAGGCAACCCTCTCCGCAGGAAAAGGAGGAAACGGCTGTGTAAGTTTCCGGAGGGAACGGAGAGTCCCTCGAGGGGGGCCAGATGGCGGTCGCGGAGGAGCCGGAGGGAGCATTTATTTAGTTTCCGATGAAAACCTCAAATCCCTAGTCTCTTTTCGTTATCGTCCAATAAACAAAGCAAAAAAAGGTGGACACGGCGAGGGAGGAAATCGCCAGGGGAAAAAAGGAGATGATCTCCATCTCAGAGTTTCTGTAGGGACCATTGTCAAAGAAAAAAATAAGGAAGATGTTCTTTTTGATTTTACTTCTTCTGGACAGAAGTATCTGGCTGCAAAAGGAGGGAAGGGTGGCAGGGGCAATGCTTCTTATGTCTCTTCTACTCATCAAGCGCCTAGAGAGTGGGAGGAAGGTCAACCGGGAGAAGAGAAGGATCTTATCCTTGAACTCAAGCTCGTTGCTGATGTAGGCTTGATTGGTTTTCCTAATGTAGGAAAGTCAACCCTGATATCTAAAATTTCAGCAGCAAAACCTGTTATCGCCGATTATCCCTTCACAACACTTATTCCGAATTTAGGTGTGGTGGATGTTGATGAATTCCGGAGTTTTGTCATCGCGGATATACCTGGCTTGATAGAGGGAGCTCACCTTGGCCATGGTCTGGGCATAAAATTCCTGAGGCATGTGGAAAGGACAAAAATCTTGCTCCATCTTATTGATGTCTCACCTTATACGGAAAGGGATCCTGTCCAAGATTTCAGAGCCATTATGAAAGAACTCGAGGCATTCAGCCCTCGATTGGTTAAAAGGCAGCAAATTTTAGCAGCGAACAAGATAGATCTTCTTGGAACGAAGGACTCTGGGTTGAGTGAGGTGAGGAAATTGGCGCGCAGAGAAGGGATTCCATTTTTTGCCATATCTGCGCTAAAAGAAGAAGGGCTAAAGAAATTGGTGAATTCGATGTCTAAGGCTTTAGACCTTTTGGGAGAAAGTAAAGAATAGATTCATGAAGAGGGAGAGAATAGGACTTTTTGGGGGCACCTTCAATCCTGTTCACTCTGGGCATTTAAAGGCTGCAGAGATTGTTCAAAAAAGATTTCCCCTGGATAAAATACTTTTTATTCCTTCTTATATCTCCCCTCATAAAGACACGGCCGAAATTGCTTCTCCTTCCCATCGCTTGAAAATGGTCGAAATCGCCCTCCGCGGCTTTTCTCATTTCATTCCATGTTCCATAGAGATCGATGCTGAAGAAAAATCCTATTCAATCATAATGATAAAAAGGATAAAAAAACTCTATCCAAAATCCTGGATTTTCTTTATCCTTGGGGTCGATGGTTTTTTAGAAGTCGACACCTGGAAGGATTACGAACAATTGCTAGAGCAGTGCTTTTTTGTAGTTATAAGCCGGCCAGGTTATCTTTTAAACGAAGCGAAGAAAACTTTAGAGGGAAAATACAGAGAACAAATGTATAAGCTGGCAAAGTCCGAAGTCATAAAAGATGAAATGCTTCTCTCCTTCAGGATATTCCTCCTACCTATAGATGCTTTAGATATAGCTTCTACTGAGATCAGGGGAATAATAAAGAGAGGGGATTCCATAAAGGATATGGTTTCAGAGAGAGTCGAAGATTATATAAGAGAGAATAGGCTTTATAGGGAATAAAAATGGCTGAGAAAAAAACCGGAAAAACAATTTCTAAAAGGAGTCTTCCACGTGAGGTGAAGATTTCAATAAAAGCCAGCAAGGCAAAAAAGGGAGAGAACCTTGTAGTTCTTGATTTAAGAGGGATATCTTCTTTTACAGATTATTTCGTTATTATGCATGGAAACTCCGCCAGGCAGAACCTTGCCCTTAACGAGAATATTGAGAAAGAATTTAAAAAGGATAAGATTATGCCCTTGAGTGTAGAAGGTAGAAAACTTGCTGAGTGGATATTAATGGATTATGGGAGTTTCATTATTCATATTTTTTCTGAGAAAGCACGAGAATATTATTCTCTTGAAAAATTGTGGGGAGATGCCCATAAATTTTCTTATTGATTCCTTTTAAAAGGGGACAGGCTACTTTTTTAGATCTAAGGGTTGACGCTTTTTCGTTTAGATTAATTGTAATTGTGGCAGCCCGTGGAGAGTGGCAATCCCAAGCTGTTATTAGAAAATCAGGGATTATTCTTTTTTATATCAAAAAAGTAGCCTGTCCCCATTTTATTATGTAGGTGTTTGATGAATCAAGCGCCTACGTTAACTATAAATCATTGCATATATTTTGAAAGGTGGGCTTGATAAATCAAGCCCCTACAAATAAATCAAATTGCTTGGCTAAAAAAAGTGTGGGTTTGATGAATCAATTCCCTCAAATAAATCAAATTGCTTGGCTAAAAAAGTGCGGGTTTGATGAATCAATTCCCCACAAATAAAACAGGTCCTTACGTCAAAAAAAGTGCGGGTTTGATGAATCAAATCTTTGCAGTAAAAAAATATTGACATTTTCTGTTTTAATCATTATTGTTTATTGAAAATTTTAGATAAGAGGAGAGAGATTCTTAAAGATAAACGATCTAAAATTGATATTTTATGAAGTTAAAAATTTTATGGCCCGGAAAAACTCGCAACCGAGAAATAAGAAGCTTACAAGAATTTTATTTAAGGAAAATCAATCAGTTAGCTCCGTGCGAACTCATCCAAACAAAGGAGGCAAAAGGTATTCCAGAAAAATTTGCCAATAAAATTAAAGAAATTGAGGCTTCAGGGCTTGAAAAAAACTTTAAAGATGATTATATTATCTGCCTCTTCGATGAAGGTAAAGAAATGAGTTCTATTGATTTTGCTCGTTTTTTAGAGAAGATTGCTTCAAATTCCTCTCGGGCCATGACCTTTGTTGTCGGGGGATTTTTGGGTCTGGAAGA
>DRHQ01000005.1 GCA_011049545.1 Candidatus Aminicenantota bacterium
AGAGTTTTTATTCAAGGTTGAAAGCAGATTACAGGTCGCATCGAGGTTTGACAGAAAAACATAAAATAAGCTATCTAGATTGGTATTGTTACTTTAAAAATAAAGATACATAGCTCCACTTTGTGAGTATTATGCCCATTGCGAGCGTAGCGCGGCAATCTCTTCTTTAACGGGACAGAGAAATGGAGCCTGGCCCCATTTCTTAACCATTTCTTAAAAGTATGCATTTCTTTAATCAATCTCCATTTCTTTTCTTTGCTATCCCAGCCCAACTTCAACTTCCGCATAAGATAACTGTCTTCAGCTATTTACTTAACTCTGGCCAGCAATTGGCTGATTTTTTGGGCAACCGGGCTTGCGCCGTTATCGTAGTTAGATAGAACTGCGACAATGTATCCCTTATCGAGGTAAATATCAAGATTTCCATTGATACCCGGGAAGCCTCCGCCGTGTCCGACAACCTTACCGCTCGGTCCTTCTTCAATCCCGAAGCCGTAACCATAACCCTCGCCTGAATGGTCTTTCAAGAGGACCTTCAGGAAATCATCCGAAACAAGTTTCCCTGTCTGAAGGGCACGAGCAAACCGGTATAAATCACCGACCGTGGAGAATCCACCGCCAGCAGGTCCTCCTTTGATAACGTGTTTGAATAGATTATTTTGCCAGCCGTACTTGCTTTTTAGATCGGGGCTATAGCCTATCGCCAGGTTTTCGACCGGGTAATCCATTTCATAACTGTCGGAATTCTTCATCCCGGCTGGCTTATAAATGTTTTTATGGATGTAATCGAAATAGCTCTGTCCCGTGACACTTTCGATCACAACACCCAGGAGGAGCATTCCTGTGTTGCTATATCTGAAGCGCTCACCAGGCTCAAATGCAGGTTTTTCTCCCTCCAACAGAGGTTTGAAGTCATTGACTTTCCGGTACAGTCCTTTTGATCCTTTCATGTAGGCCTCGTTGAAGTAGCTGCCCAGACCGGAAGTGTGAGTGAGTAAATGATGTACGGTAATTTTAGACGTTATATCTTTAGGAAGCCATGATTCGTCAACGTACTTATCGATCGTGTCCTCGAAGGAGAGCAAATCCTTCTCAACAAGCTGGGTTACTGCGGTAGCTGTAAACATTTTGTTCATCGAGCCTAGATTGAATTTTGTCTCGATATTGTTGGGGACGTGGAATCGTTTACTGGCCTCACCGCAGGCACGCGTGAGCAAGACCTCGTCGCCTTTGGCAATGAGAACGGTTCCGGAGAAAACGTCTTGCTTACATATCCGCTGCATAACATCGGTCATCATCTGGAGAAATTGTTTTTCGGTTAGAGGAGATTCCTTCACGTTTGAAGGTGTGCGGGCGATATTGAAATTAAGGCCAGCGACTAAAAGATCTTCTGACTTATCGAATGTCATGACGAATGCCCGCCAGCTCTCAAAGTTGCGGTCTTTGAGAATCACAATAGTCTCTTTACGTTCAGGGATATAGGTACGGATACTGTGAAAATCAACTCCTCCGGTTGCGCGGCGAAAGCCGAGGAATACGTTGATGTGTTCCTCCATGGACGCAAAATTCCTGAATTTCTCTGTACATTCTTCATTCATAAAGCGGCGTATCTGGTCAGGGTTACTGGAATTAACGGTTGCGATTAGCGACTGAATTCGTTCTCCTTTTTTGCTCCCGGGCATAACCGGCTCATCATGGTAACTTTTCTCACCCGGCATCTGGGCGTACAAGGCTTGAAAAGAAAATACACATAAAATTGCTACGATCAAGTTTTTTCGTATCATGTGCTTCCTCCTTTTTTATTTATGATGAAATTTGTATTTTAGAGACCTATACAAAGGAACATTGTAAATTCATATTAATATACGGTCAATTAATAATAAAGTTTCAGATTGAAAAAAAGGAAATGTGCCCATATTACTGCTGCTGTTTATCTGTCTTCAAATTTGACTCTTCCCTTATTAATTGCTATTCTTTTGCCTAATATTAGGAAGGGATAAAACCTATGAAATGTCCTAAATGTCAAAATGAAAACCCCGGGGATACCTTATACTGTGGTAAATGTGGGATCCAACTTCCTTCTTTAAAGGAAGTTTCCGCTCCCACCGAGACCATAGAGGCTCTCAAAGAAGAACTAACCACTGGCAGTACCTTTGCTGACAGATACCAGATTATTGAAGAACTGGGGAAAGGCGGTATGGGTAAGGTCTATAAGGTGCTGGATACTAAGATAAAAGAGAAAATAGCCCTCAAACTTCTTAAGCCAGAAATTGCTTCTGATAAAAATACAATAGAACGGTTCAGCAATGAGCTTAAATTTTCCCGGAAGATCCGGCATGAGAATGTATGCCAGATGTATGACATCAATGAGGAGAAAGGCACTCATTATATCACGATGGAATATATTCATGGAGAGGACCTGAAAAGGTTGATCAGGAAGATGGGGCAGATGAGTGCAGGACAGGCTATTTCCTTAGCCAAGCAGATGTGTGAGGGCTTAGCTGAAGCGCATAAATTAGGAACTGTGCATCGTGATTTAAAGCCGCAGAACATCATGGTTGATGAGGAAGGGAAGGCCCGGATTATGGATTTTGGCATAGCCCGGTCTTTGAAAGGCAAAGGGATGACAGGTGCAGGAGTGATGATCGGAACGCCTGAATACATGTCTCCTGAGCAAGTAGAGGGAAAAGATGTGGACCAGCGTTCTGATATTTATTCGTTGGGAGTTATCCTTTATGAAATGGTGACAGGAAGAGTGCCTTTTGAAGGAGATACGCCCTTCACTATCGGGGTCAAACAAAAGAGCGAAATACCCAGAGAACCCGGAGAATTAAACTCTCAGGTGCCTTCAAACCTCAGTAGCGTGATAATGAAATGCCTGGAAAAGGATAAAGACAAGCGGTATCAGAGCGCTGGTGAAGTCCGTCAGGAATTAATCTCAATAGAGAAAGGAATTCCCACCACTGAAAGAATTATTCCTGAGAGAAAGCCCATTACTTCGAGAGAGATAACCGTAACCTTCGGCGTAAAAAAACTCTTCATCCCAGCTTTAGTTGTTGCTGCGGTAATCACTGCCGCAGTTGTTATCTGGAAGGTTCTCCCACAGAAGGAAGCTGTGTTTGCTCCAAAGATTGAAAACTCAATCGCTGTTGTAAGCTTTGAAAATCAGACAGGAGATGAAGCCTATGACTACCTGCAAAAGGCCATTCCTAACCTTTTAATAACCAGCCTTGAGCAGACTGGACAGGTTTATGTGGTCACCTGGGAGAGGATGAGTGACCTTCTCGAGCAGATGGGAAAGAAAGATACGGAGACCATTGGCAAGAATTTAGGCTTTAAGCTGTGCCGGATGGAAGGCGTTGAATCCATTATTTTGGGCAGTTTCATCAAGGCAGAGAATATGTTCGCTACAGATATAAAGGTTCTGGATGTAGAGACCAAGAAGCTGCTGAAGAGTGCCAGCTCAAAAGGAATGGGGGTTGACAGCATTTTGAAAACACAGATTGACGAGTTGAGCAAAGAAATAACTGAAGGGATAGGCCTGGCCAGGGAAAGAATTGAACCTGTAAAAGCGCCGATAATTGATGCTACCACCAGTTCTATGGAAGCCTACAAATATTTTTTGCAAGGGACGGATATGATACGTAAATTCTATTTCGAAGATGCAATAGGTTTCTTAGAGAAAGCTGTTGAGCTTGACCCGGACTTTGCTACGGCCTATGGCTACCTTGCTGGTTCATACAGTTGGATAGGGAATATCGGAGCGAGAGATGAGGCCATTAAAAAAGCCAAAGCCTTATCTCAGAAAACGACAGATAAAGAGAGATTCTTCATTGAAGCAAGGTATGCAGGCTTTATTGAACGGGATCGAGAAAAGCGGATCGGTATCATTCAACAGGCAGCAGAAAAATATCCCAAGGAGAAATTGTTTCATGGTTGGCTGGGTGCTTTATACCGATATGATGGAAAATATGACAAAGCATTAGAAGAGTACAATAAAGTACTGGAGCTCGATCCTAATTATGGAGAAGTCCATAATGAGCTCGGGTACTTGTACGTATATATGAAGAATTTTAAGAAATCCCTAGAGCATTTCAAAAAGTATGCGTCTCTGAATCCTGGAGATGCTAATCCCCTCGATTCTACGGCTGAAGCCTATTTTCTGATGGGAAGGCTTGATGAAGCCATTGCTAAATACAAAGAAGCACTGGAAATAAAACCTGATTGGCTTGGAACTTTCCTGAAAATTGGATACATCTATGCTTTAAAAGAAGATTACCCTGAGGCGATGAAATGGGTTGATAAAGACATTGCTATAGCTACGGCTCCAGGCACTAAACGAGAAGGGTACATGTATAAAGGGTTTTATCACTTCTGGCTTGGCAACTTGGAGAGGTCTCTTATCGATCTTCAGAAAGCTGTAGATTTGGCGGTAGCCGCAGGGAGCATCACTGGAAAAGCCTTTGGAGAATGGTTTAAAGGATGGATCTATTATGATAGGGGAGAGTATGAACTCAGCCGGCAACACAACGAAAACTGGCTCGATGTTTTTATGAAATATTACCCGCAAAAGGCATCATCTTTTAAAAGTCAGTACAGCTTCCTTCTGGGATTAATTGAATTGGGAGAAGGGCACATAGATTCAGCAAAGACCGGGCTGGCTGAACTGAACTCATTGTTTTCGGAGCTACTCCCAGGCGATAAAGAAGGGGCAACATTCAGAGCTAGTTTTCTTCAGGCCGAAATAATGCTTGCCGAAGGCTCGTATGAAAAAGCTGTTGTAATTTTCGAAAAAGCATCCCCTCCTACTCCGCCTACGCTTCAAAACACTAGCCAGATAATAGGCTATAACACACCTTTTCTTAAAGATGTTATAGCTCGAGCTTATAAGCAGGCGGGAAATTTAGATAAAGCCATCGCTGAATATGAGCGGCTGATTACCTTTGACCCAAAAAGTAAGGGCCGATTCTTGATCCATCCCAGGTATCATTACAGGTTAGCCAGGTTATACGAGGAGAAAGGCTGGAAGGGCAAAGCCATCGACCAGTATGAAAAATTCCTCGACCTCTTGAAAAACGCTAACCCTGGTATTTTGGAGGTTGAGGAGGCAAAGAAACGACTCGCCGCCCTCAAGTAGAACAGGGAGACGCAATCCTTCCTGAAACCAGAATCATCCATATCTGTAAAGAGAATATTTTTATGAATTTGCAACGATTTTAAACAGATTCCGTTATAATATAAAAAAGAAGTCTATTTGAGAGGAGTCGAAATGAAGAAACTTTCAAGGTTTATTGGTTATTTTGTCATTATTACGTCATTCGCTTTTTCAATCTCTTTTGCTCAAAAGGTTGAAACCATTGATGGCGTTCGTGTTGTCCACAACGGGAAGACCGGAAAGTGGGGTAAAAACTCCAAGCTCTCTTTAGAGCTGGTTAGAACAATCGGAACCATTGAAGCTGAAAATGATAATTTTCTGTTTTATATGCCTACGGATATTGCCCTGGACAGCCAAGGTAATATTTATATCCTTGATTCCGGTAACCACCGTGTTCAAAAATTCACTCCTGACGGCCAGTATATAACCACCATCGGCAACAAAGGCCAGGGTCCTGCTGAGTTTATTTATCCCATGTCATTAGATGTGGATTCCAAAGGATATTTGCATATATCTGATCCGGGAAATCAAAGAGTCCAGATCTTGAAACCCGATGGGAAAGATTATAAAACCATTTCCTTTGCTAAAGATCCTGCCGGCATCTTACGAGTTTCCGAGTCTGGCCATATGATCATGGGAAGAAAAGCGGGTTTCTTCAATATTTCGATGCAGTCATTAGAAGAAAAAGAAGAACTTCCTAAGATTATCAGGGTATTAAATTCAGATGGTAATGTAGAGAGGAGCTTTGGCGAACAAAGGAATTATAAAGATTTCCTTATAAACAGGGTAGGGAACCGGTTTCATTTCGCAATTGACAAAGACAAAAATTCGTATGTTGCCTTTGATTACCAAAACCGTATAGAGAAATATTCAATAGATGGAAAAATTTTATGGAAAGCAGATCGAGAGCTGAACTACAGCACAGATCCTCCTAAAACTAAATCGAACATCAAAAGAAGCGGGGGGATGGTTTCAATGCAGGAACCAGAAATGAACAGGTGCTCCAATGGAATCGCTGTTGATAATAAAGGAAGAATATGGATTGTTGCCTTGAAAAGGCAGATAAAAGAAGAGGAGAAAGTAAATATAGCTGTGCGCGTAACAATGGGAGCAGGCGGCGCAAGGTCGGTGGGTATGTCCGTCGGCGGAAATACAGACGTTAGAGAAACAGATGTGTATCAACTGGAAGTGTATGCCCCGGGCGGCATATTACTCGGGAAACTGCCTCTGAATCATTTTGTGGATGATATTCGAATCATAAATAATAGACTATTCCTGTTGGATAGTATGCGCGGCGCGCAGTATTATGAGTACAATATCATCGAAAATTAGAAAAATAAAAAGCACAAATAGAAAGCACAAAAAGGGGACAGGCTTCTTTCGCAGGAGAGGCGGCGTTTTTTAAGGTACCCCTTCTTATATCTGGGTCTTAATAAAGATAAAAAAAATGTATCGATAGTTTTTCCGGTTTTTGAATATTAACAGGGGTGGAATTTTAGGGAACCTCGCTACTTATCAATATATTCCCCCCTATATCATCGAAAAATAACCCGTCGATTCATCTCAAAAGGCGATTGACCTATCTTCGGCAAAAATACAAAATTTCATTGTAAATCTTAACCTGGAAAATGCAATTAAAGAGGGTGAATTTCAAATCAAGAGAAACTTGCCTGAGTGCTTGCTTCCGATAACTGTTGTCAAATGCTCGAAAGTAAAATGCTATACCTAATCCAGCTTAAGATGAAGTAATTAAAGGATTAATTCTTATCGCAAAGAAGATTTAAAGTAAATGCAGGCCATTAGAAAGAAAAGATAAAAATATGATTATTCCAATTAGCCATGAAAGTAACAAAGTCCGAAGACTCCCCTGGGTATCGTTCTTCATAATGGCAGCCTGTTTAGTCATACATATACTAATATCAGTTGAGATAAGTAATACGGCCGAAGAGTTAGAAAGCACTGCCAAGGAACTCTTGAATTATTATATCCAGCATCCATACCTTACGCTTAATCCGGAAACTAAAAAGCTGGTTTTTGGAGAAAAAGAAAATGAAGAGGTTGAGAAAATGCTCGCCTCCTACCGCAGAAGGGAATCTCGTAAAATTCATCTTTTTCAAGAGGATGAGCAGCATAAACTAGATCAGCTATCTCTGAAGTTAAAAAATATTTTAGATGATGTTCCCTATAGAAAATATGGTCTCATTCCAGCCAAAAAATCTTTTATCGGCCTTGTGACCTATATGTTTATCCATGGCGGCTGGCTGCATTTGATCGGAAACTTGCTTCTCCTTTATTTGACCGGCCCTTTCATCGAAGACGTCTGGGGAAGACCCATTTTTATTGCTTTTTACGTCATAGCGGGAATATTTTCGGGTTTTATGTTTTCTCTATATTATCCCAATTTTACGGGGCCACTGATAGGGGCGTCTGGGGCTGTTGCCGGCCTCATGGGGGCTTTTCTTATAAGATACTGGAGAACCAAAATCAAGTTTTTCTTTTTCTTCTTCGTCATTCACGGAACCTTCAAAGCTCCCGCCTGGGTCATGCTTCCGATATGGCTGGCTATAGAAATTTTCAGTGCCAATGCAATTGACTCAATCAATGCTGAGGGCGGCGGTGTAGCCCATTGGGCACATATCTGGGGATTTATCCTTGGTGTTGTTGTGGCTGCGGGAATTAATCGTTTCAAGATAGAAGAAAAGTATGTTCATCCCAAGATTGAAGCTCAAGTTCACTTTGTGGATGAAGGGTATAAAGCGTTTGAAGAAGCCACTCAGAAAAGAGACGAAGGAAAGCTGGATGAAGCATATGCCCTCCTCCTGGTTGCAGCAAGAAAGAATCCTATGGATAAGGATGTGGTAGAAGGTCTTTGGAATCAAGGGAAAGAGCTAGGAAAGGAAAAAGAAGCGGCAGAATTTTATGTCAGAATGATAGAGAGAGAAATAAGACAAGATCTAATGGATGTTGCCTTTGAACATTTTGCTGATTTGAAGGAGAAGGTTCCTCAAGCCTCCATCAGCACTACATGTAAATTTACGCTGATGACATATTTGACTGAGCGTCAAGATCATAGGAACGCAAAAAAACTTGCCAGTGAACTTATCGAAGAAGTTGATTTGAATTCATCTCCTGAATTATTGCAGAAATTTGCCAGTGCTGCTTCGGAACATAGCCCTGAAATAGCAAAAAAAGTGATTGAACTTTGTGACAAACATCCGGGAATTACTGATGAGCAGAAGGAGACATTAAAGACAAAATTGAAAGAATTTCAAAGTGGACCTCCGGAATCTCCTCCCGTAAGCGATATGGGAGAGGCACATGCAGTAGTCAACGATACAGAAAAGCTAACGGCAGATCTCGAAAACCAGATGGGATTAACGCCCGAAAGCAACCATCTAACAGAGCGCGAAGTCCAGCCTCTTGCTGATTCCGTAGGTCAAACTAAAGAAGAGCTTGTAGGGCAACAGGGAACAGGGCCCAATGCCCTGCCTGAAGTAGAGGCTGGTAGCCAGCCGGCAGTTGAGCCCGAAGGGCAAGCAGGAGTCGATCTCGAGGGACAGCAGTCAGCCGAACCTGAAGCCCAGTCAGAATTAAGTCCCGAAGTGAAGCCTTCATTTGAGCGCGAAGTCCAGCCTCTAGCTGATTCCGTAGGTCAAACAAAAGAAGAGCTTATAGGGCAACAGGGAACAGGGCCCAATGTCCTGCCTGAAGTAGAGCCAGAAAGTAAGCCTGCAGATGAAACCGAAGGGCAAGCAGGAGTCGATCTCGAGGGGCAGAAGTCAGCCGAACCTGAAGCCCAGCCAGAATTAAGTCCCGAGGTGCAGAAGTCAGTCGAACCTGAAGCCCAGTCAGAATTAAGTCCCGAAGTGCAGCCCGCATTCGAGCACGAAGTCCAGCCTCTTGCTGATTCCGTAGGTCAAACAAAAGAAGAGCTTATAGGGCAACGTGGAACGGGACCCAATTTCCTGCCTGAAACAGAGCCAGAAAGTAAGCCTGTAGTTGAACCCGATAAACCTGAAAGAAGTCCCTCTTCAAATCAGCCCATATTTGCAGTCAAAGCAACTCCATTAAGCGTGCACAATGGGAAAATAGCTTTGAGTATGGATGAAATCGGCCAGCAATTGCTTCCACTCAA
>DRHQ01000006.1 GCA_011049545.1 Candidatus Aminicenantota bacterium
AGCTGCCTCTGGAACAAGCAATCCTGCTTTGGCACAAGCAATGGCTGAACACCCAGTTTGCACGACTAAAATGTCATTGGCAATGAGTTCCTCTACTAAGCTCACATGACCTTGATCATGCGTCACTTTAGGGTTACAACAGCCGACTACACCAGCTACACCTTTGATCCTTCCGTTGATGATATTATCATTAAGGGGTCCATACGAGCTGCGGAAAGTCCCCCCCAACATGTAATTAATCGCCTCATGGCTGAATCCAGCGATAAGATCCATTTTTTCTTTGGGAATGTCCACTTTGCCGCGATTTGGAAAATTTGTGATTGCCTCCTTGATAATGTTTTTGGCAATCTGGAGGGCATTTTTTTTTGTAAATTCAAAATGCTTGGCTCCTTCAATCTTTGCTTTTGAAGAAGTGGTAATGAGGCGAGTATGAAAACATTTCGAGAGTTCTGGCAATGAAGGCATGATGCACTGGACATCAACGATCATGGCTTCCACAGCGCCGGTACTTATAGCCAGTTCCTGCTGTAAGAAATTGCCCGCAATCGGGACTCCATGGCGGAGGAGAATTTCGTTGGCCGTGCAGCATATGCCGGCCAGGTTTATCCCTGCAGCGCCTTTTTTTTTGGCTAGGTCAATCAATTCCTGGTCCTGAGCTGCCAGGACTAACATTTCAGAGAGCACAGGTTCATGTCCGTGAACCACAATATTGACATCTGTTTCTGAAAGAACACCAAGATTGACCTTCCCCCGGACAGGTGAAGGAGTACCAAAGAGTATATCTTGTAGCTCTGTAGCAATCATGGAACCGCCCCATCCATCAGCCAGAGCTGTCCTGGCCCCATGGAGCATGATATTACGATGATCCTGATCCACTCCCATGGTCGTCCTGTGCATCATCTCTACAATTTCTCGATCGATACCCCGGGGAGCTATGTTTAACTTGCGCCACAGGGTTTGTCTTGCTTCAGGAGCCAATTTGATAAAAGAGATTTCACCCTCTTGATTGCTGAAATTGGCTAAGGCTTTTTCGGCTACTTCAAGAGCTATTTCTTCTTTGGACCGATCTTTAATCTCCACACCCAGAACCTGAGCGATTTTTTTAAGCTTATTGACATCTTTAATGGAATAATCAGCCTCTGGATTCTTGGCAGCGAAGAGGAGAGTGTTGGCCATCGCTCGCCCATGATCGGAATGAGCGGCAGCACCTGCGGCAATCATCCGGGCGAAATTCCGAGCAACAATAACTTCAGCTGTGGCTCCGCAGACGCCTCTTTGCCGTTTATTACCCGATGGATTTATACGGCATGGTCCCATATGACAGATGTGGCAGCAAAGTCCTAGTTCGCCAAATCCGCAATGCGGCTTTTGCTCTTCTGAACGTTCCCAAACAGTTTCTAAACCCTGACTCTCGTTTTTTTCAAGCAAATAGTTTACAGAACTATCAACACTCTTTTTATTATTCATAGTTCTTTTTTCTTTGTTGTTCTGTTTCTTTTTCATTCTCTTTCCTTTGTAATTGCAAAGAGCTTAGAATATTCTTTGCCTGTCATTGCGAGTCCTGTTTTCTTATTTTTGAAGCAATTTACTGACTTCTGATAATTGATGAAAAATCTTTTCAGATAACTCGACAGGGAGCGATCCGGTGCCACAACTTGGCGTTAGTAAACACCTTTCCCATAGCAGGTTTTTATCGATTCCTTTATTGGCCATGTTTTCAACCAGGGTGTTTAATTTTTTGATTAAGGACTCTGGATTCTCTTGGTTAATTTTTTCTGAAGTGGGCACTATGCCCCAGGCCAAGACACCACCTTTTTCTAAAAAAGTTTTGACATTGTCGGAATAATAGCTGATGGTTTCGCCAAACTCATAAGCATCAAAGCTAATGATATCTACACCTGCATCAATCAGAATAGTCCATTCGGTGTTGCCGCAGCAATGAATACCGGCAAGGCCATCTTCCTTATGAATGGCTTCAATGACTTCCTTCAGGTAATTTACAACATCCGACCGCTGAACACTTACATATGTGGAAGAGCCAAAACCTGAAAGAATGGGTTCGTCAATAAAACAGATTTGATCACACCCCAAAAATTTGAATTTTCTCAACAGCCACCGCGCTTTCATCTCCGTTCCTTTTACTATGACATCTCGAAATATATCGTTGTAGTAAATAGCTCTTTTATTTTCATCCACTCTCCCCAGTCCAGTGGTGATTGGACCTGTGACATGATTCTTAAAATATTTGAGAGGCGTATGGTCTTTTTCAGCCAATTTCTTTTCCATCTCGTAAATACCGCGGCTGAATTCTGGAGAAATCTTGAAATAATCCAGATTTTCTGCCATGTAGTTTTCATAAAACTTTTCCAGATCGTTTGTAATGTCACCACTGGTTTTAAAAAACATCCGCTGGTTTTCTTCATCAAGGACAACACAGGGCAAACCTTCACTGTATTGAATTTGCATCTCTTCTTTTAAATTTGTGTTGGGTAATTGAGGCCAGATAGGTATTTCCGGAATACGCTTTAAGATAACATCACAAGCCTGAGATGGTTCTTTATGAGGAAGGCTGCCGATTGCAGTAGCTAGACCTTTAGGATTGAAAGGCATGTATAACCTCCAAAATGAAATTCATCACTTCAATGATATCTGAATGTCGGGAGGCGTATATAGTATTATTTTATTTATTTTTTGTATGATTATGCTAATTTTATAATTTTTTATAGGAAATTTATATAAATTCGAGTTTGTAACAAAGTGACGGGACTCCATGTAATTACGAGGAGCGAAGCCACATATTGATTTATTTTTATAGATCCAGACTCATAGCCTGGTATATTTTTTCAAACTCTCGTTTTAATTTCTCATCTAATAATTCAATCAAAGGTTGTTGCAGCAAGTCTGCATCTCTTATTATCTCATGATAGGAAATCATTCCAAGGATTTGATCCTGTGAAAATTTCTTGCTGATCCATTCCTTTTGTTTTTCATCTTGTAATTTATTTCCAACAATCACAAAAGATTGAATAGCTATTTCCTTGGCCATTCTCATGATTGTTTTGGCAGTAGAGATGCTCCTTGAGCCGGGTTCCACGATGATTATCATCTTATCGATGGAACTTGCGGTGGCTCTTCCCAAATGTTCGATACCTGCTTCCATATCAACAATGATGACTTCATCACGATTTAGGATTATCTCAGATAAAAGACTGCGGAGGAGTACGTTTTCAGGACAGGCACAGCCGCTTCCTCCTTTTCGTATGGCTCCCATGACCAGTAATTTTATCCCTTGATAATCAATACAAAATTCATCTGGGATATCATGGACGGTTGGATTCATCTTGAACAGTTGTCCAAATTGCCCGGGTTCTGCTCCTGTTCTTTCTTTAATCAATTTCCGTTGTTCAGAGATTGGAATAATTGCTGAAGCCTTTTCTGCCGGTATGCCGATTGCAGAGGCTAAATTGGCATCAGGATCTGCATCCACAGCTAATACTTTATAGCCATCGTTTTTATAATAATGAGTTAAAATTCCCGCTATGGTTGATTTTCCCGTTCCGCCTTTTCCGGTAATAGCTAATTTCATGTTATTTCTTAAGGAGGTTTTTTACAAGCTCTACTGCAGATACACCATCAGGGGCATAGCCATCTACTTTTAGTTCATCAGCAAAAGATTGTGTGATGGGAGCGCCTCCGATTATTATTTTAATATTTTGCTTCAATTTTGCTTTTTCTACTGCTTCTATTACTTCCCTCATATAGACCATTGTTGTGGTTAAAAGAGCCGACATTCCTATTATATCTGGATTCTCTTTTTTAATTGAGGTCAAAAACTTTTCTTTTGGAACATCAATGCCAATGTCAACAACCTCAAAGCCCTCGCTTTCCAATATCATACAGACTATCTTCTTGCCAATGTCATGTAAATCTCCTTTAACAGTCCCCATAACAATTTTTCCTTTAGATTCATTTTTTTCTTCTGTGAAATATGGTCTTATTATATCCATTCCTGCTTTCATGGCTCTAGTTGCAATTAAGACTTCCGGAATAAAAATTTCATTTTTC
Organism: Candidatus Aminicenantota bacterium; assembly: GCA_011049545.1. Lineage (GTDB taxonomy): Bacteria > Acidobacteriota > Aminicenantia > Aminicenantales > Aminicenantaceae > SOIV01. The sequence goes on from DRHQ01000006.1 coordinate 4,066, forward strand.
TTGAATTTTATACCAATAACTTCCATTCCTTTAACCAAACCATCATTTAAGATTTCTTCAGCTGCAATTTTTTGAGAAAGAGCTGTTTTTGTCAATTCTTTTACAGCAGCTGAATCACCCTTTTCTACATTAGCTGTGATATCTTTTAGAATTTTCATTTTTGATAGCTTTCTTAAAACAATTTTACATTTTATGCGGGATGAAATCTAGCATTTTGATTAAATTATTTGTATAATTATGCTAATATTAATAATATTTGATAGAAAATTACATCAAAATGAAAATCGAAAAATACATAACTAAAAGAAAATTCAATATGCTTTCAAAAGAATATATTTCAAGAACAGGTTCACCTCTTATTCTGGTCAATTTAAAAGGTGACATAACCTGCGGATCAAATTTATGCAATCTATGTGGGCAACTGGTTGGAAGAAAAAATATAATTCTGCTGAAAAATTGCAGACTAAAAATGATCAGTGCCATAAATGAGGCATTCCGCTGGGGAGAAGGATATATCACCACCTGTCCCACAGGATTAATCATGTTCGCTGTACCTGTAGTTTACAATAGAAAATTAATCGGAGGCTTTTTGAGCGGTTTTGCTGTATTTCCTGAAATGAAAAAAGATATAGACGAGGAAATCTACGAAAATTTAAAAAAATATTGTGATCCGGATACTGATCTAAGCCGGAAGAAGTTAGAACTAAGAGTTTTTTCGCTGGAAGAGGTAAGAGAGGATGTCTCATTTCTGTTCGTATTAACAAGAAAATATAATATAAATGATATAATTTTCCTAAAAGATGTAAACGAAAAATATGTTCAGCAATATAAAATTGCAAATTTTCTCGATGATTTAAAAAAAAGCACTTATGATATTGGAAGAAAAATATTTGATAAGCAGGATGAAATCATTCAGAAGGTTATACTCGGCGATAAAACCGGCGCAAGGGAAATCCTCAACGAATTTTTAGGCTCTATTTTCTTTGAAAGCGGGATGAATTTTGAAATATTAAAGGTGCGTATCATAGAATTAGTTGTCATCATTTCAAGAGCAGCTATAGAAACAGGAGTTGAAGCCAAGGAATTATTAGGGCTTAACTATTCCTATCTTACTGATTTAAATAAAGTAACTGATATCGAAGAGTTACTGCATAAATTAACTGAGATATTAGAGAATTTTATTAACAAAGTTTCCACGACTAAAGAGAAAAAGAGAAAAACTAAGGTTCATAGAATGCGTGAATATATCAATCAAAATTTTACAAAAGAAGTCACTGCCAGCAACGTAGCAAAATCAGCTGGGTTGAGTATAAGTAGAGCTTTGCATCTATTTAAAGAAGAAACGGGAATGTCGCTCTCGAGTTTTATAACAAAATTGAGAATAGATTACGGAAAATATCTCTTACTAAATACAGAGGTAAATATTGCCCACCTGGCAAATGAAGTTGGTTTCTATGACCAGAGTCATTTTACAAAATATTTTAAAAAGTTTGAGAGGATAACTCCTTCTCGCTTCAGATTAAAATATAAGAGTTAGAAACGTAACAAAGTAATGGTATTTGATACCATGAAATAAGGCATGTAACCGAGAAGGAAAATTGTTTTCCCTCAGAATATCTTTTGTGGCTTTGCCAATTTTAGATTTTTTCTAGGTTGCTGGCATCGACCATAACTGAAACAAGGAAGGCCTTCCGTACATGAAGTAGGTTTTCCGCCTGGTCATATACGAGTGAATTTGGCCCATCGGCAACGCTGTTGTCAACCTCATTTCCCCTATCGAAGGGCATAACGTGGATAAAGCAAGCATTGTTAGTTCGTTTCATCAAATCTTCAGTTAATCTCCAGTCTTTATATCGTGTTGCAATACGTAGTTCTTCTTCTCGAGAATGAATATAGAAATTGGGTGATACCCATGTTCTCGGAAAGACAACATCGGCACCTTCTGCGGCACTCTTAAAGTCGTGAGATATCTCGAATTTCTGGCCATTTTTCTCACACTCGGCCCTAATAAGGGATTCTGTTTCTGAATCAAGATCATATCCTTCGGGATAGGCAACAGTAACATTCATCCCGTAGGTGGCTGCAATTAATGCATCAGCCTGTATTGAAGTGTAATGCCGGACGATGGGTGAGTATGCCCAATGAGCAACGAATCTTTTACCTTTGAGATCACCCATGTGTTCCTTCACAACCATAATATCAGCCATTGCCTGGGTAGGATGTTGCATATCACAGGCGAGATTGATGACCGGCTTCTTCGAAAACTCGGCATACTTTCTGGTGACAGCGTCGCCAAGACCTGGCCTGAGGACTCCGTTCTTATCAGCAATCGGACCACTGAGACGAATACCTACACAGTCAACATATCTGTCGGTAACTTTAGCAGTATCCTTCAGCGCTTCACCAACCCCAGGTTTTTCCTCAATGCTTAAACGCAGTCCTCCGGGATCCGGGACTTGAACAAAGCCGCCTAACTGCTCCATAGCAGCTGTAAAAGAAATCCTTGTTCGGGTTGAGCTGCGGAAGAATAATAGCAGAAGGGTCTTTCCTTTGAGAATCTCAAGAGACCTCGATTTTTCTCTCATCGCCTTAAACTTGAATGCCAAGTCCAGTACCTGGTCCAGCTCTTCCTTTGTCCATTCGTTAGTGGTAAGGATATCCCTTCCTTTTAGATTGATCATAACTTTCTCCTTTCTCCTAAATTTTAATGCCCTCTACAAAAGAAATAAGGCTATTAACTCTAATCTTTTTTCCCTGGAATATATTTGCCTTGCCCAGGCTCAGCCTTCAATTCGCCTTCTTCCATCAAAATATTACCTCGTTGTATCACGAGAATGGGAGATCCCATGCACACCTTTCCCTCATACATACTGTAGTCAACCTTAAGATGTTGATTTTTTGCCTTGATGGTATGTGAAACACCAGGATCAAATATCACTACGTCAGCGTCTGAGTCCTCCTGAAGGACTCCCTTCCTGGGATAAAGCCCAAAGATTCTAGCAGGGTTTTCACAGGTCAGCTTCACCAGGTGAGGAAGAGTAATCTTTCCCTTATTTACCCCTTCGTCATAAGCCACAGTGAACATCGTCTCCAGTCCTGGAATCCCATAAGGGCTCTTAAAGATGTTGTCCCAGAGTGGCTCTTTGGTTTTGACCAAGTGTCCTGCCGCATCGGAGCTAATCACATCTATCAGGCCTTCCTCTACCGCCTTCCAGACTGCTTCGACATCCTTCTTCTTCCTAAGAGGTGGCGCCATTTTGGCCAGAGCTCCTCTTTTTTTCATCTCCTCATCAGTGAAAGTTAGATAGTGGGGGCATGTCTCTGTGAAAAATACAGGTTCCCCCCAGCCCTTAAATAGCCTTATTACTTCCAGGGATTCATATGCGCTGACATGAGGAAGGTAGATGGGACATTTAATGACTTTGGCTAGTGTGAGCACGCGAAAGATGGCTTCAGCTTCTGCTAGGCTGGGATGAGTAGCCGGGTAAAACTCAGGCCCAAGACTTCCCTGGTCAGTGAACCTATCTTCCAGATAATCTAAGATGTTTCCATTCTCAGCGTGTACTGCAAGCGATGCCCCATTTTCTGCTAATATCTCCATGCTCTTCATGAGCTCTTCGTCTTCAAGCTTCATTCCTCTTCGGGCATAGGCCATAAAGGCCTTAAAAGAGATTACACCCATTTCGACTACCTTGGGAATCATTGTAGCCATTTTGTCCATATCATCCCGAGTCAGAGTACAGTGAATCCCGAAGTCGACAACAGAATTTTTCTCTCCCTCTTCTATGAAATCCTTAACCGCATCGAAGATGGTTCCAGTTTTTCCCCAGGCTTTGACCGCACCTATGTAGGGGATAAGAGTGGTGATTCCTCCACATGCGGCAGCTTTGGAAAGGGTATCGATTCTATCGGCATAAACAGGATGGAGGTGTGCATCGATAATGCCTGGAAGAACAAATTTTCCGGAGGCATCAATGATTTTAGTTGCCGGCTTGGCACTGTAATGTGGCTCTATGCTGTCCACGATGCCATCTTTGATAAAAATGTCAGCTTGCCTAACCCCTTTGCTATTCACTAAAATGCCACCTTTTATCGCCATATCTGCAGTTTTGATTTTCATAGCAGCCCTTCTATAAATTCAAATAAGAGAAACTTTATTCTCATTTAACTCGCGGTGAAGAACCACAGCCGCATACCCTGTACCTCGCATCCGACGACATATATTTTAAATGATATCGTCGTTGCGAGCGAAGCGCGGCAATCTGGCAAACTCGATCCGTGAATAATCCAGGTTAGTGAATTCTTCTATAGTTGCGCAAATCTATGCCTTAAAAACAATCACAGAGAATCAATAAACCTAATTCTGATTTAATATTTCCTTGCGTTTCAATGTTTTATCAATACTTTAATAAGTTTACTAATACTGAATATATCCTAAGCATAAAATCTTGTCAATAAATAACCTAATAGGTTTTTTGGTTTTTTCTTGACAAAGTTTTATATCTTAAATATGTTTAATATAAGTAAAATTATTGAAGTATTTATAATGTATTGAAAATGGAAAAAAGAATTCAAAAAAGGATCAGAGAGTACAGAAAGGAGAGAGGACTTACCTTAAGGCAGCTTGCTGAAAAAGCCGGATGCACTCCTTCCTATATCTCTCAGGTTGAAAAAGAACTAACACTGCCTTCCCTTTCAATGGTGGGTAGACTTGCCGCTGCTTTGAATATCCCTGTAATCGATCTATTTAGCGATATATCGGATGCAGATCAGAGCAATTGGCATTTAAGGAAGGCTGATCGGAAAATAATAAATTACCCTGACGGAAAAGTTTCAAGCCAGTTATTAGTGACAAGGATAGCCACAAAAAGGATGGAACCATTAATTAGTGCTATCAGCCCAGGAGGTTCCTCAGACGAAACGGAAGAGATAACTCATCCAATAGGAACTGAGGAGTTCGTACTTGTTATAAAGGGTGAAATTAACTTTAGTATCAATGATAAAGAAATTCGCCTGCGGGAAGGGGACACTCTTAATTTTGATGGAACGCTGCCCCATCGCTGGGTGAATAATGGAAAAAAAACTGCTGAAGTTCTTTTTGTGTTTAGCCCCCCTATCTGGTAGCGGTTGATTGAAGAGAAAAGATAGTATGAAAAAGAGAACATTTTCTACAGTAGGCCAGGTTACAAGACGTAAGGATGGCATATCCAAGGTCACAGGGAGAGAGGTATATTCATCAGATGTGTCATTACCTAACATGCTCTATGCCAGGGTACTTAGAAGCCCTTATCCCCACGCAAAGATCGTTTCTATCGACCTAACCGAAGCAGAAAAAATGGGAGCTATCTGCATAACTCCTGCTGATGTCCCCAAGATTCGATACAACGAGCGGCAGGTGAGCATACCCGAAAAGACTTATCGCGACCGGACAGTTTTGCCGGAAAAGACACGACATGTAGGAGAGGGGATAGCGGCTGTTGCAGCTAGAACAGAAGCTTTAGCTGAAAAGATGCTCCAAAAAATAACTGTAAAATATGAGCGACTTAAAGCTGTTTTCGATCCTTTCGAAGCCATGAAACCTGGGGCATCCCAATTGTATAAAGATGTAATACTTGGAGATGTGGTGCTTCCAATTACGAGGAATATTGCCTGTAATAGAGAAGTAAGTGAGGGAGACATAGAAAAGGGCTTTAAAGAAGCCGATCTGGTGATAGAAAATGAGTTCAGGACAGGTCGGGCATACCACCACCAGATGGAAACCAAGGCTGTTGTCTGCCGGCCAGAACCCGACGGTGGTATTACTATTTGGTCGACAATGCAATCCATTCACAATGCTAGGCAGCTCTTGGGCAGGATATTTAATATTTCTCTTAGCAAAATCAATGTGCATCGAGTCCCTATTGGAGGCACATTTGGCTCAAGCATACAAATGAATTCTCCCGTTGCCATCTGTGTCGCCCTCGCCCTTAAGGCAAGAACGCCTGTAAAACTGGTATTGACCCGCGAAGAGGATATGTATGACCATTGCAAGTATCCCTCGATTATCAAACTCAAACACGGAATCAAACGAGACGGCACAATCACAGCAGGAGAGATGAAAGTTTTTGTCGATATAGGAGCCCATAATATTCAAGCATATCCACTATTGGGTTGTATGGCTGGTTGGTTTGTATCGCTTTACAGGATGCCTCACATGAGATTTGAGGGGACCAGCGTCTACACCAATAAAGCCCCAGCTTGTGCGATGCAGGGTTTTGGTAATCCTCAGGTGTCTTTTGCAGTTGAATCCCAGATCGATATTATCGCAGAGGAACTGGGGATAGATCCTATTGAGATGCGTTTGAAGAATTATGTTGGCCTGGGTGAAACCTTTTGGGGACAGGGGCCAACAGTACGTTCTGTTATCCGCAGCTGTGGGGTAGAGGAGATGTTAATAAAAGGAAAAGAATTGATCGGGTGGGATAAGCGGGTGAAGCCAGAAGAAAAAACCGGAAGGTTTCGCCTTGGCATAGGTGTCGGAAGAAGCTTTCACACTTCGGGAACTGGTGCACCGGTGCCTGGAGAAGTTATGGACTATTCTACAGCAATGGTCAAATTTAACGAGGACGGCTCGGTCGATTGCTTAACAGCACTTATGTGCCATGGGGGGGGGACTCTTGAAGCAATCGCAAAAATTGTAGCTGAAGAAATAGGTGTACCTTTAACAAAGGTGGAAATTTCACCAGCCGACACCCGTTCAACTGGTTATGATGTTTGTACCCATGCGACAAGGGGGGTATACTGCGGGGGAGCAAGTGCTCAGAGAGCTGCAAACGAAGCAAAAAGAAAATTGTTGAAGTTTGCTTCACGGATCCTAGAGGTCAATCCTGAAGTATTGAAGATTCGTCCGGATGAGGAATCAGATCAGGGCATTATCTTTCTGGAAGGGGCAAAAGGGAAATCCATAACTGTTGGAGAAGTGGCAAGAATTGCTCAAATCAAAGGATGGGGGACAGCGATTTCTGTAGAAAGCCACAGACAGGTGAACTGTCCGCCCTGTTTTGTCACTAATTTAATTGAAGTGGAGGTAGACACAGAAACTGGGCAGATAAAACCCGTGAGGGCCGTTGCCGCTGTGGATGCGGGTACGGTAATAAATCCGGATCTTGCGGCTGGTCAGCTAGAAGGAGGACTTTGCCGAGGTATCGGGTTAGCACTTTTAGAGGATACTGAATATAATCCAGAAACTGGGGAACTCACCTGCGGAGCAAACCTGACTGATTATAAAATATACACATCTGCGGATATGCCCTTAGTAGATGATATACATACTTTTTTTGCCTCAACCTATGAACCGTCCGGGCCCATGGGAGCAAAGGGAGTTGGAGAGGCAGCCATCAATTGTACAGCCGGGACCGTGGCCAACGCCATTTATAATGCTATTGGAGTGCGCTTCAAGGAGGCTCCTATAACCCCTGAAAAAGTCCTGGCTAAATTAGGAGAAAAAACAAAAAAGCATTAAGGAAATGATAACAGTGAATACCAGAATCTTAAAAGCGGAGTTTGAGTACTTTACACCGAATACTATTAAGGAAGTGTTGCATCTGCTTGATCAATATGGTTCGGATGCAAATGTGATTGCAGGGGGGACAGATCTTCTGGTTCGGATGAAAAATGAAGTGATATCTCCTAGTCATCTGATTAATATTATGAAGATTTCCGAAATGAGCTTTATCAAGGCAGAAGAGGGATGGCTGCGGATCGGTGCAGCTACCAAATGGCATGAAGTTGTGGAGTTTTGTGCCAAGGATCGAAAATATACCGCCCTTTATGAAGCGTCTTGCTCATTGGGTAAGGTTCAGGTCCGAAATATGGCAACTATAGGGGGAAACCTGTGTACTGCCTCACCAGCAGCCGATTCTGCGCCGGCACTTTTGGTTTTTAATAGCCGGGTGAAGCTCACCAGCGCACAAGGAGAAAGGATTATTAACCTGGAAGATTTTTTTAAGGGCGTCAACTTAACAGCTATGGCTCCCAATGAGATCATGACAGAAATACAGATCCCATCGATTAACAACGGGATGGGAAGTGCTTTCATGAAAATTACAAGGGTTGGTGCAGACATCTCAAAAATAAGTTGTGCTGTGGCCCTAGAACGGCAAGGGGATATTTGTGCTTCATGCAAGATTGCCATGGGGGCTGTTGCTCCTGTGCCCATGAAGATTGACCAGGCCAATAAAATCGTTATCGGGAAAAAAGTTGATGCTTCCCTTGTAGAGGAAATGGAAAAAAAAGTCTCTGAGGAGATTAATCCTATCACCGACATACGATCCACTGCAGAGTACAGGAGAAAGACAGCCGCCATTCTGTTGAAAGATGTTTTTTGGAAAGCATGGCATCGGGCTGGAGGGGATAAATGATGAAAAGGAAGATGGTGAACTTCAAAGTAAACGGTGAACTTCATGAAGTCCTGGTTGAATCAAATGCCCTCTTAGTCAATGTTTTAAGAGAGGAACTGGGACTGACCGGTACTAAATACAGTTGTGGCACAGGTCAATGTGGGTCGTGCACTGTTTTAGTGAATGGAAAACCAGCGTTAAGTTGCCTCATGTTAGCCGTTGCAGTAGATGGGGCAGACATTGTGACTATTGAGGGGCTGGCTAAGCCAGATGGATCCCTTGAACCTGTTCAAGAGGCATTTCTGGATCATAGTGCCATTCAATGCGGTTTTTGTACACCCGGAATGGTAATTATGGGCAGAGATCTTTTAAATAAAAACTCTAATCCCTCTGAATCAGAGATTCAGGAGCACATCAAGGGAACCCTGTGCAGATGTACTGGGTATACCAGTATAGTGAGAGCCATTAAAAGCTGTGGTAAATAATAAGCAAGGTATTACCTGACTTGCTATAGAGATAGTTTTTCAACAGAGGCTGGGAGGCCACAAATGAACGAAGTAGATTACATAATCCCAAAAAATCTAGAGGAAGTTTTTAGAGCCGTTGAGAAAAAGAATAGGAAGATAAAGTTCATCGCTGGTTGCACGAATGTTATCCCTTATATGCGGGAAGAAGCGATATCGCCGGAGCTTCTCATTGATCTCAGTAGTCTCGAGAATCTGGACTATATAAGGGAAGAAAATGGAATTATAGCGATAGGAGCGTTAACAACCATTTCGAAGTTAACTGCATCCGAGATAATTCGAAACCAGAGCCCAATACTTTTCTCTGCAGCCAGCCTTTTGGGCAATCCCTTAACCCGGAATCGAGCTACCATTGGAGGAAACCTGGCCGATGCTTCCCCAGCTGCAGACATGGTGCCTCCATTGCTGGCACTAGAAGCCTTTGTTCATACCAAGCGGAGTGAAGGGGAAGGGAGAGAAATTTTTCTGGATAAGTTTTTCCTGGGACCGAATAAAACGGTATTGGCTGAGGATGAGATAATCACACACATCACCTTTTCGAAGCCAAAAGATTCGGCAAGGGGTATTTATATCAAACTGGGATTAAGGAATTCCATGGCAATTTCTATAGTGAGCATCGCTTTGATGATTGAAATGGAAGGAAAGGTGTGCCAGAAGGCCAGGGTGGCCCTTGGTGCAGTTTCACCAACGCCGATTCGTGTTTACCCCTTGGAAAAGAATCTTGAAGAAAAGG
>DRHQ01000007.1 GCA_011049545.1 Candidatus Aminicenantota bacterium
AGCCTGAACCTGGTGTTCTGTTTTTAGAAATGTCTGATTTTTCCCTTGATTTTGTCGCCAGAGCGTGGGTAGAGAGCTACACAGATGCCTATTCCACTAAACTCAAGATGACAGATGAGATCTATAATGCATTGAACAAGGCCAACATCGGTATTCCCTTTCCCACTCGAACTGTTTACACCAAGAAAACTGATTGATGAAAAGGAAAAAGTTATTACGTTGACAAGGTGATTTTTTTTATTTTCAAATTAAAATTAAGACAACTTAAGTCTATGAGGTTAGAGCAATGATCACTCGCGCAAAAGACAAAATATGTGAAGTAAAGGATTTTCCCAAACCTGGGATTGGCTTTAAAGATATTACGCCATTAATGCAGGATGCAGCCTGTTACAATGATGTGATTGACAGAATTGCGTCCTGGGCAAAAAAGAAAAAACCTCAGATTGTGGCAGGAATTGAGTCACGGGGTTTTCTTTTTGCTGCTCCTGTAGCCCATCAATTAGGACTTGGATTAGCCATGATTCGGAAGAAGGGAAAGCTTCCCCGGAAGACTATTTGCTTCAAAGCTCCGAATGAGTATGCGGTCGAATATTTTGAGATGCACACCGATAGTATCCTTCCTTCGCAGAGAGTTCTCATTGTCGATGATCTGATAGCCACGGGTTCCTCCTCCATAAGCGCCATCGATTTGGTGAAGAAATTAGGAGGGAAAGTTGTTGGGTTTGCTTCAGTTGTAGAGCTTGTTTTCTTAAAAGGAATGGACTGCATCAAGAAAGCTCACCCAGAGGTTGATATCCTTATTTTAATTCAATTTGAAGAGTAATAGAGGAAAAAGGAGAGAATGATGAATCTTTCAAAAGCCTCTTCTCTTACTCTTCTCATTTTCCTGCTTATCCTGATTGCAAGCTGTGCTCGTGTTGTGTACGAACCCGAGATGGATTTTGGCCCTTCAGGAGCCAGATGGGTTGAAAAGACCATGGCCGGGATGACCTTAGAAGAGAAGATTGGTCAGATGGTGTCTTTGCGCTATAACGGTAAGTTTGTAAACCTGGATAGTGATTACATCGAGAACCTTAAGTCATTGATTGTAGAGCAAAAAATTGGAGGCTTGATTCTCTTCGGGGGAGAGGTTTACGAAACAGCTCATTTAACAAATGCTGTGCAGGAACTGGCAAAAATACCCCTTTTGATTGCTTCTGATTTTGAAAGAGGCGTCGGGAATCAGATTTCAGGTGCTACCTTATTTCCCCCTCTTATGGCGGTAGGGGCAACCTGGTCTGAGGAGCAAGCCTATCTCATGGGCAAAGTAACCGCCCTTGAAGGAAGAGCTCTTGGGATTCACATGACTTATTCTCCTGTGGTTGATGTGAATATCAACCCTGAAAACCCTATCATCAATGTCCGTTCTTTTGGTGAAGATCCAGAACAGGTTAGCCGTTTGGCAATTGCCTTCATAAAGGGCTGCCAGGAAAATGGCCTGATAGCTACAGCCAAACATTTTCCTGGTCATGGAGATACGGATCAGGATTCTCACAGCCTTCTTCCCACCGTAGGAGGAGATCGAAGCCGCTTGGATAAGGTTGAACTCTATCCTTTTAAACAGGCTATCGAGGCTGGGGTTCAGGCCATCATGACCGCTCATCTTCAGCTTCCTGCACTTGATCCTACCCCAGATACTCCTGCCACTCTTTCTCCCCTCATCATAACTGGTCTTCTAAGGGAAGAGATCGGCTTCGATGGTCTTATCGTCACAGATGCAATGGATATGGGAGGAGTTACCACTCTTTACTCCCCAGAAGTGGCGGCTTTGAAAGCTGTTCAGGCTGGAGTGGATATAATACTTCTTCCTCTCAAGCCAGATGATGTCATCGAATCTCTTATCCAGGCTGTAAGGAACGATCAGATTTCAGAAGCAAGAATCAATATATCGGTGAAAAGAATTCTGGAGGCAAAGGCAAGGCTTGGCCTCCATGAAAAAAGACTGGTGGATTTAGATATTCTGGATGAGATGGTAGCTACAAAGGAACATCTGCAGAATGCAGACCAGATGTTTGAGAGTTCGATCACATTAGTCAAGAATGAAGGTTCAGTTCTTCCTCTTTCAGGTTCAACTCAGAAAATCGCTGTTTTTTCGTTGAGTAGCGATCCGGGAGGCTATTTTGCAGGAAGAACTTTTATTCGAGAAGTCAAAAAAAGATGTCCAGGTCTGATTAATTTTTACGCTGATGCATTTACAGGAGAAGAATTTATTCAAGAAGCAGTAGAGAACTCAAGCAAAGCAGATGTTATAGTCTTTGCTCTTTTCTCCTCTCTTGGTGCCTGGAAGGGAACTGTCGACCTTGATTTTAAACATATCCAGCTTGTCCAGGACGCAGCAGCGAATTCCACGCCAGTTGTTGTGGTCTCTTTTGGCAGTCCCTATTTCTTGAGGCATTTTTCTTTTGTCGATTCCTACATCTGTGCTTACAGATGGGCTGAGCAAGCTCAAAAGGCTGCTGCTAGGGCTCTCTTCGGAGAGATAGATATAAAGGGAAGATTGCCCGTTTCCCTGCCTGGCCTTTATCCTGCCGGCCATGGTTTGGAATTATCTAAGAAAGGGAAGGCACCTTAATTATTTAATGAAGACCAAAGCTGAGGAAAAATAGAAGGATAAAACTCCCGATCAGGACTTTAGTAGGTTTTCCCGATGCTGGTGTACATAGAAAAAAGAAATAGCGGGCCTGTTGCCCAAAAGGGACAAATTCTTTTATCTCATTTTTAAGGAGCGTTATGATGAAACGAAGAGATTTTATTAAGTGTGGCTTTGGAGGGGCAGGCCTGGCCGTGGGCAGCGGCTTGGCATCAGGCGCGGATAATTCTGCCTCTCCCTCTGGCAAAAGTGTTTACGGCCACCCCTGGTGGGTTAAAATGATTCCAAGGCCTAAATTGGCCGTTGATGACCATGTTTATTCAAGATTTAAAGCGAGTAATAATGTATTCGGCTCCTTTTCCAGATATTATGGGATGGAAAATAGAAAAAAACTGATGCAAGAAAGCAGGGACAAAACGATAAAATATTACCTGGAAAAGCGCCCTGGTTACAGACTTGAAGATCGGGCCCTTGCTGATGCGGCCTGGGTTATATCTCGATTAGGAGGTTTGAATAGAGGTACCCGTGCCTGGACAAGCAAATCTGTGCGCACTCCTGAACAGCGAGGAGTAGAGAATTATAAAGGAAACCCCGAAGAGGCAGCTCAATTAATTAAAGCTGCAGCACGTTATTTTGGTGCAGCTACAGTCGGAATAACAATGCTTGATAGAAGACATATTAATTCACAAGAAAGGGAGAAAGAAATTGTTTTTGAGCCAGCAGGAGAACCCTACGAAGATGAAGAAAAACTTGTGATACCTGATAAATGCACATATGCCATAGCCTTGAGTGTCCAGATGTCTCTTGACAATCTCCAGTGTTCACCTACTGCTATCAGCAGCGCTGGTTCTTCCATGGGCTATAGTCGATGTGAGTTTCTTGTGGCAGGACTGGCTCAATTTATCAGAGGGCTGGGTTATGTAGCTATCCCCAGTGTGAATGATCTGGGTTCGAGTGTTGCCATCGGGGTGGATGCTGGTTTGGGAGAACTGGGACGTACAAACCGACTGATTACACCCGAATTCGGTCCTTATGTCCGCATTTGTAAGGTCTTAACCGATCTGCCTTTGGCCACTGATAAGCCTATTGATTTTGGCCTCCTGGAATTTTGTAAGGTATGTAAGCGCTGTGCCGAAGCTTGTCCTTCTAACTGTCTATCGTTTGATGATTATCCAAGCTTTCAAGTGAAAGGAGAATGGAATAACCCTGGTCATCTGGCCTGGTTTGAGGATTCCCCCAAGTGCCTCGCTTACTGGCAGGAGTCAACCTCTGGCTGCAGCATCTGTATTCCAGTTTGTCCCTGGGCAAAAAAGGATAAGACAATGATTCACGAAATAGTAAAAGCTACAAGCGCCAAAATTCCAGCTTTGGATATGTTTTTCAACACCATGGATGAAGCTTTTGGCTATGGAAGACAGAAGAGTGCTGATAAATGGTGGTCTCTCAACCTGCCTGAGTACGGAATTGATACAACTCAGGGAAAGGGGTGAACAATGGCTGAAAAAGGGAAATTCCTTGTAGTGAAAATAAGAAAAAGTACCTGGTTTATCTGGGTACTGAGGATTATTTGGATTCTCTGGCTTTTATTCTGGGCTGAATTTGCCATAGGTTCTTGGAAAGAGTTAGAGCAAAGAGCCTTTGTTATTTCGTTTGTTATTTTATTAGTGAGCTTGGTCTTGGGCTCGTTCCTCTGGCTTTGGGGATATATAAAGCATAAAAAAGCAACTCCTTAAAAAAGGGGTGTTTATGCTCAGTAATTAGGTAACACTTTTTAGATGTCATTGCGAGGAGCTTAGCGACGAAGCAATCTCTTAAAAAGAAAATCTATATTCTTTTCATATGAGATTGCCACACTCCCTTCGGTCGCTCGCAATGGGCATAATACTATCAAATTGTTGTTAATTAAGGTCATTTTTCAAGTAACAATACCATTTTAAATAGGATATTTTATGTTTTTCTGTTAAGCCTCGATGATTTCTATAATGATGTTTCAGCTGTGAATAAAAATTTTCTAACAAG
>DRHQ01000008.1 GCA_011049545.1 Candidatus Aminicenantota bacterium
AATCCTCTGGGAAATTGTGCCTTGCGGATCGCCTGGAAAAACTCTGTTCAAGTTCTTCCAATCATGCGGGTTGTAATAGATGATTCTTCTCTGAAACGCCGGCAGATTCGCAATATGAACGAATATCAGTGTCCCGGATAAAGATTTAGGATCAATCGTTTTTTTCAACCGATAAAGGGCTAAAATCGGAGGATATTCATAGCCGTGCACACCAGCCACAAACGCTAAGACTTTACCTTCTTTTGCACCATTGATTATGGTCAAAGGGATAAGAGTTCCGATTCCATCCTTTTCAGGGACACTGATATTCGTTCATATTGCGAATCTGCCGGCGTTTCAGAGAAGAATCATCTATTACAACCCGCATGATTGGAAGAACTTGAACAGAGTTTTTCCAGGCGATCCGCAAGGCACAATTTCCCAGAGGATTGCTCACGTCTTAACGGAAGAGGTCATTATGAAATGCGATTTTCTCGTTGATCTTCACTGCGGAGACGGAAATGAAGCCCTTATTCCTTATTGTTACTGGATGCAGAGCGGTGATAAAAAGGCAGATGAGATGACCCGTAAAATGGTCTTAGCTTTTGGAATAAAGCATATTATCATCGATAAATCCCGCACCAAGGACAAAGCTCATTCCAAGTATTTGGCGAATACCGCTATTCTCCATTCAAAGCCGGCCATCACAACAGAATCCGGATACCTGGGCACGACTGACGAAGAATCTGTTATCCGCAACATTAAAGGCATTCTCAGTGTTATGAAGCTTTTTAAGATGATCGAGGGAAAACCAGAATTCGTTTCCGACCCTGTCTGGATCGATCATTATGAAGTCCTCTTCTCTAACTCAGAGGGTCTTTTCTATCCTCTAACCAAGATGGGCTATTACGTCACTAAAGGAGAGAAAGTCGGGTATGTTACAGATTACTTCGGGAATGTGAAGGAAGAGCTGAGAGCTCCTTTCAGCGGAATAATTCTTTATATCGTATATACTCCTCCGGTTAGCAAAGGGGAGCCTCTTTATGAGGTAGGCAGAGTGAAGCAGTAGAGAGATAAATGCCTTTGCCATAGAGAAATAAGGAAGTTTAGATGAGGCTGAAAGGTGTTATCTTTGATATGGACGGTACAGTTGTCGATGTAACCTACGATTGGAATCAAATAAGAGCAGAATTGAACTCCCAAGGCAAACCAATACTTATTTACCTCAAAAACCTGGAAGAGCCGGAAAAATCAGAGAAGTGGAAAGTGCTGGAAAAGCATGAAAGCGAGGCTACCCAGAAAGCTCGACTAAAACCAGGGATGCGCGGATTTCTGGACCTATTAAGACATAAAGGAATAAAGATAGCCCTGGTGACGAATAATTCTCAAAGGAGCGTTTCTTTCCTTTTAGAGAAGTTCAACCTTGAATTTGATTGTATCATCTCCCGCGAAAGCGGCCTCTGGAAGCCCTCTGGGGCTCCTTTTCAGGCTGTCTTGGAGAAGTTTGGACTGGAGAAAGAGGAATGTTGTGTCGTGGGGGATTCTCATTTTGATATCAAGGCTGCCGAGGAGACGGGAATTCCAAATGTTTTTATTTTAAATGAAGATAAGGAAAGGTTTGCTTCGATGCCTGCAGAAGTGTTTAGCTCCGTGGAAGAACTTATGAAGAGAATAGAACGGTTGTTAATATAAACGCAATATATATTTTTAAAATGTCATTGCGAGCCCTGAAAGGGCGTGGGAATCTCGTCTTTATAGGATGAGAGTGCTTCGTCACTTCGTTCCCCGCAATGACACTTTTATTGAGATCGCTAGCCTGTTCCGAGCAAAGCGAAGGAATTTTCTTCGCTCCTCGCGATGACACTGGAATAATTACGTTTGTATTAGTAAAGGGAAAGTAATGAATGTAAATTTTCTTGACGAGCTATAAAGGAAAAACGATGAATATGCCAATTTATCAGGTAGATGCATTTTCAGATAAACTTTTTGGGGGTAATCCGGCAGCAGTCTGCCCTTTAGAGAAATGGTTGGACAAAGAGCTTTTGCAGAAAATTGCTGCCGAGAATAATCTCTCCGAGACTGCTTTCTTTGTTAAAGAGGGCAAGGGCTTTGAATTGAGATGGTTTACTCCAAAGATTGAGGTGGATTTATGCGGGCATGCGACATTAGCCTCAGCTCATGTCATTTTTAATCACCTGGGTTATGATGAAAAACAGATAACTTTTTCCTCAGCAAGCGGAGAATTGAGTGTAACAACCGCAAATGGTCTGATCACCATGGATTTTCCTTCAACTCCTCCCTCTCCGGCTGAAATAGTGCCAGAATTAACTCAGGGCCTCGGTCTGACGCCAAAGGAAGTTCATAGATCAAGGGATTATCTGGCTCTGTTCGAAAGTGAAGACGATATTCTATCAATCGAGCCAGATTTCAATATCCTCGGGAAATTGGATTCTCTTGGCATTATTATTACTGCACAAGGAAAAAATTCTGATTTCGTATCAAGATTTTTTGCCCCGGTTGCTGGTATTGATGAGGATCCTGTGACAGGATCTGCCCACACGACATTGATTCCGTTTTGGGCAGGGAGATTAAATAAAAGCACCTTACATGCTTTTCAGGTATCAGAAAGAAAAGGAGAGTTATTTTGTGAATTGTCGAGTGATAGAGTAAAAATCAGCGGATATGCAGTTACTTTTCTTAAAGGTGAAATTGTTCTAAATGGAATTTAATGAAAGGGAAACTGGTGAAACTTTATCAAAGAAAAGAGAGTTTTAGTATATGTGAAGCGGAAAAAGGCTAATATTGAGGAGTAAAGAAATGAAAAATGACAATCAATTAAAATTTAAATCACTTATTTTTATTTTTTTCTTTGTTCTTTTTAACGTTTTTATAGTTGACCTCTTTGCCGACGGATTTATCGTCCCTGTGCCACGCCCCGGGGAGAGGATTCCTCCTTTAACCGTCAAATACCACCGGGTAAATGTTGAGATCATAAACCAGGTAGCGAAAACTTCCATTGATCAGGTTTTTATCAACAATCATAATCGAGATATTGAAGGAATCTTTATTTTCCCTTTGCCAGAACGAGCCTCTATTTCTGAGTTTTCGATGTACATCGGAGGCAAAAAGGTTGAAGGAGAAATCCTGGATCGGGATAAAGCGCGAAGAATCTATGAAGATATTGTCCGGAGGATGAAAGATCCTGCTCTTCTTGAATATGTAGGGCGCAACATGTTTCGAGCCCGTGTTTTTCCGATTCCTGCTAATGGAGAGAAAAGAATCCAGCTTTCCTATACTGAGGTTATCAAGGCTGAGAGAAATCTTATCCGCTATGTTTATCCTTTAAACACAAATAAATTTTCCCTCCGCCCCCTGCAGGAGGTAACTATCTCAGTCGAAATTAGCTCAAAAATTCCTCTTTCCAATGTTTATTCACCTTCCCATAACGTTTCTGTGAGGAAGGAAGGAAAAAGCAAAGCAAGAGTGGGCTTTGAGGGAAAAAACATCAAGCCGGAAAAGGATTTTGTTGTCTATTATTCTCTTTCCGAAGATGATATCGGGCTTTCATTCATGAACTGGGAAGGTCCAGAAGATAATTATTACATGCTTTTAGCCTCGCCCTCTTATGTGGGTAAAAAAGAAAAGATCCTCAGCAAGAATCTTATTTTTGTCCTCGACAGTTCTGGAAGCATGAGCGGCAAAAAAATCAAGCAGGCCAAAGAAGCAGTGCGTTTTATCATCAGTCATTTGGATAAGAAAGATGGGTTCTCTCTTGTGGATTTTGATGATGGAGTGAGCTTATTTTCCTCTGAGATTATTCCTGCTAGTCGAGAAAATATAGAGAGAGCTCTTCGTTTTGTGGATGAGGTAGAAGATTCTGGAGGAACCAACATAAACGATGCCCTGCTTCAAGCTTTGGAGATAATTGAACCTGGAGAAGGACCTAACTATATTCTTTTTCTAACCGATGGCCTGCCCACAGTAGGCATTACCGGTACCGCAGAAATATTGAGGAACATCAATAAAGCCAATGAGCTTAAAACCCGTATATTCGTCTTTGGTGTGGGCTACGATGTCAACACTGAGCTTTTGGACAGGATTTCTTCTGATAACAGGGGAACTTCGGTTTATGTGGCTGAGGACGAAAATCTTGAAGTTGCTGTATCAAATTATTATGAGAAAATATCATCGCCTCTTCTTTCTGATTTGAAGATCGATTTTAAAGGTATAGAAGTGAGAGATACTTATCCCCGAGTAATGCCTGATCTGTTTAAAGGCTCGCAACTGGTGTTGATAGGAAAGTATGCAGGCAAAGGCAAGGTGACAGTTGTCCTGTCCGGAAAAGTAGGGAAGAAAGCCAAGAGATTTGTCCTCAAAGATCAAGAGCTTATCAAAGCGGAATCCTATAATTTTCTCCCGCGTCTCTGGGCTACAAGAAGGATTGGCTATCTTATCGAAGAAATTAGGCTCCAGGGAACAAATAAGGAGCTCGTCGACGAAGTAAAAAAACTTGGATTAAAATACGGAATCGTAACTCCTTATACGTCCTTTCTTGTTACTGAGAAAGAGAGGCTTTCCCTTGATATGGCAGCCCCGGAGGCGGAAGCAGCTCTTAAAGCTCGTGACGTGACCGGCGCGGGTGCGGTAAAAATTGCAAGGAGTGTACAGAAACTAAAAGCAGTAGCTCAAGCTCCTCAAGTTGTTTCTCAGATGATAAAATTTAAAGAGGACAAAACTTTTTACTTGAGGGATGAATACTGGGTGGACAGTATCTATGAAGAAGGAAGCGCTGTAAAAGAAGTTAGCTTTAATTCAGAGGAATATTTTAGTCTTCTCTCTGCAAAGCCTGGAATTGCGAAATATCTCTCTGTTGCCAAGAACATTATAGTCAATTTTGAGGGAGTGAACTACAAGATAATCGATTCTGAGAATACACAATAAAAAAAAGAATTATAGTCTAATCCCAAACCACGTCTACTTCTACTTTGAAGAATTTGTAATTGTCATAATTAATGACAGTTAAGTTGTCAGGATATTCTTTTCCTGCTTCGGTTATAAAGTATTCTTCGATGAGCTGTTAAAAGAAATCGTCCTTTTATCCCTTTCAGAACTTTATATTCTTTATTAATTCCTTAAGCCCATAAACCTCCGCTACTTTATCCCAGTTAATCTCAGACCGGTCTTTATCAAGATCTCTCATCTCATCTCTTATCTTCTCTTTAATCAATATAATCTCTCCCTCTGATTCTATCTTCTTGAATATTTTAGTCTTTTCCACATCTTTCCATTCTCTCTCCGAATATATCGTTTCGGAGATCACATTCCCATATCGAGGAAGTAAATATTTATTTAGCTTGCCAACCAACGCTGCGGCTAATTCTTTATCTTTCTTAGTCGTGACTAAAATAAATACATCTATATCACTTTCTGGTTTTTCCTTCTTTCTCGCAACAGATCCATACAGGACTACTTTTTGGATACTCTTTTCTCTAATAAGAGTCTCATATATTCTTGACTTCAGCGCCATATATATCTTCCTCTCCACATTGATCAGGCTTGATACTTCCTCAACCACAATGCTTTCTTGATTAAGACCCCACTGTGATGATCTTCCGACCGTCTCTCTGTTAACCACCGCATTTTTCCGAAATAACTCCAGCACCTCTAATACTCTTGAGGCTGATATGTTTAATATTCTTGCCATTTCTCTTCCGCTGTACTTCCTTTCCGGGTTAA
>DRHQ01000009.1 GCA_011049545.1 Candidatus Aminicenantota bacterium
CGCGAAGAAAGGCAGGCTAACGAAGGCTTGTTCCAGGTGGGAAGGCTGGATCTCTTGGAGAGCTGCCGTATTTCACTCTTCCCCAGATGAACTTCCTTCAACGGCGACCGGATACCCAGTTCCTCAGCAGCTTTCGTTCCAGGTCTGAAGTCAGCTGTGTCCTCATAATTTGAGCCGTCCAGAATATAGGGAATGTCCTCAGCTTCTGCAATATCTTTAAGCTTCGAGAAAAGCTCCTTCTTGCAAAAGTAACATCTCTGGGGAGGGTTGTTCGCAAAATCAGAGCTTTCAAGCTCCTTTGTTTCGATAACTTTATAACGAATATTAAATTTTTGAGCTAAACTTAAGGCTTCCTCTTTTTCTCTCTGAGGATACGTCTCCGAGCTGGCAATAACCGCTAAAACATTTTTCCCTAAAACCTCATGAGCGATCTTCAAAAGGAAAGTGCTATCCACCCCACCAGAGAAAGCCACCAGAACACCTCCCATTTCTTGAAGAATATTCTTTAATTTCTCATATTTTGACAGCGTAAGCTTGGATAAATTCTCTATTTCTAACTTGTTTATTTCATTCATAATTATGCTCATATCCTATTATATTTTCTTTATAGTTCATATTTTTACCTTAATAAGGTGGGCTTGATGAATCAAGCCCCTACACCAACAAACCGCTACAATTCCTTTTGATCCTCATAAGGTGGGCTTGATAAATCAAGCCCCTACACAAGACAAATCATATCCCTGCGAGTTTTTTGACTTCCTTTACAAATTCAGGGATGATTTCGCGCTCTTTTAAGCTGCGGAATGCTTTACCCTTCTTAAACATCACACCTTTCCCTCGCCCACAGGCCAGGCCTATGTCAGCTTCTTTAGCCTCCCCCGGCCCGTTGACCATGCAGCCCATGATCGCAACATCAAAAGTACTTTTTATCGAAGAAAGATGCTTCTCGACCTCAACAACGATTTTAATAAAATCAACCTCACACCGACCGCAGACAGGACAGGAGATGATATTAAGACCTCGGGAACGAAGCCCGAGGCTGGATAGGATTAAATAGCCAACACGAACCTCCTCTTCAGGAGGCGCTGTCAGAGAAACTCTAAGGGTATCCACCAATCCCAGATTCAGAAGAAGAGCTAAGCCCACAGAAGATTTTACTGACCCGGGAATCAGACTCCCTGATTCTGTTATTCCGGCATGAAAAGGATAATCAACTTTATCTGCTAAAAGCTTGTAGGCTTCAACTGTCCTGATAACGTCAGAGGCCTTCAGCGATACTTTGATATGATGAAAATCCATATCTTCCAAAATTTTCACATGTTTCAAAGCACTCTCAACCATAGCCTCCGGGCAGGCCTCCCCATACTTGCGCAGCAATCCTTTCTCCAGGGAGCCTGAATTTACCCCAATTCTTATAGGAACAGCACGATCTTTTGCAGCCTGGACAACTTCTCTGACCTTCTCCTTAGAGCCAATATTGCCTGGGTTGATGCGCAAGGCATCAGCCCCCTTTTCCAGAGAAGCCAAGGCCAGTCTATAATCAAAATGGATATCAGCCACAAGGGGAAGTGACACCCGCTTCTTTATCTCTCCGAATGCTTCGGCAGCTTCGTTATCCGGAACAGCAATACGAACTACTTCACACCCTATTTTTTCCAGCCTTTTTATTTGCGCTGTGGTTAGTTCGATATCCTTTGTGTCTGTTTTTGTCATTGATTGGACAACGATTGGAGCGCCTCCACCGATAGCGACCTCTCCAATTTTAATCTGTCTTGTCTTCCGCCGCTTAATAGATGTTTCTGTGTTTGGATATTGAAAATTACAGGAATTGGGATTATCTATTTTTTTCATTATTAATAAATCCTATTTATATCCATAAGGTGGGCTTGATGAATCAAACCCCTACAAAAAAAGAATCAAAATCCTACAGAGCAATCAATCATCTATAAAACACAGCGGTGGATTTGATAAATCATGCCCCTACAATCAATGTGGGTTTGATAAATCAAGCCCATACGATTCCATCCTATTATCATAAACGTAAGCTTGATGAATCACGCCCCTGCAAAATTATTTCCAGAAAAGAAAACTTTCCCAACCTTTCGGGAGATTCCTGGCGATATCATTTAGGATCACAAAGACAAACAGGAAAATGAACATAACAAATCCAACCTGCATCACAATTTGTTTGACCTTAGCACTGAAATCTCTTCGGAATAATCCCTCCAGGCACAGGACTAAAATCTGTCCTCCATCCAACAGAGGAATAGGAAAAAGATTGACTACTCCCAGCTGGAGGCTGATGAAGGCGATAAAGCCCATCAAAGCAAAAAAACCCATGCGGAAAAAGGTACGAGAGAATCTTGCTATTTCTATGGGTCCTGCGATTTGCGTTGCCGATGCTTCTCCCATAACCAGGTCCTTCACATAATTGACAAGAACAAAAGTGAGCTTCCAATTCTCTTTAATGCCTCGACCTATGCCAGAGAAAAAACCAAATTTCTTTAGTTCAGATTTCATTCCAGGCCCGATTCCTATTTTCCCGACTTTTCCATCGAGGCGAGGTGTAATATGGAAGGTTAAAATCTCTCCTTCTCTTTCGACAAGGAATTCAAGCTCCTTTCCAGGATTTTCTGCGACTACTTTCAGAAATCGATGATAATAGATATATTCACCGTTAATAGCCAGGAAGACATCTCCCACTTTTAATCCTGCTTCCTCAGCTGGATTTCCAGGGACGATATAAGTTACCTGGACTAATATCTTGGGGTAGAAACCAGCATAGCCCATCGAAAATCTTGTCCTGCTCTCGGTCATTAGCTGAACATTGAGTATTTCCTCTCCTCTTTTGTACTCTATGGTTATCAATCTTTTGGGTTTCGTTCCCACGGCTATTTCCAATTCACTCCAGGTTTTTGTCTTCCTTTTGTTGATGCTCAAGATTTCATCATTAACCTTTAAGTTAGCACCTTCTGCGGGAGAGCCAGGATCAATCCAACCAATTACAGGCTTCTGTCCCGAAAACTCAGGAATAGTAACTCCAACCATGCTGATAATTGAGACAAGCAGCACAGCAAGAAAAATATTCATCAGCGAGCCTGTAACTAAAACCAAGAATCTCTCCCACCTCTTCTTGGCCATAAAATCATCGGGAGAAGGCTCCCTTTTCTCCTCATAAGCCTCCTCTCCAGAAAATTTAACGAACCCTCCTATAGGCACAAGGCTGATCCGGTAATCCGTATCACCTTTTTTGATACCAAAGAGCCTTTTGCCAATACCCCAGGAGAAGACTTCTACTTTAATCTTCAAGAGCTTAGCCATGAAAAAGTGTCCTAATTCATGAACGAAGACAAGGATGCCAAAGACAATAACGAAAGATAATAATGTTTCTAAGATTACAAATATTTTTGTCATTTCACGACCTTTTTTTCAGTAAATCCAGGGTCACTCGCCTCGTTTCCCTGTCTACATCGAATATATCTTCTAAACTTTGAGCTTTTCTTTTTTGATGATTTTCGACAATCTCGGTTACAACATCTGAAATATCCATAAATTTTATTCTCTGTTCAAGAAAAGCAGAGACCACCACCTCATTGGCGGCGTTAAGGGCAATTGGTAAACTATCTCCTTCTTCCAACGCCAGACGAGCAAGTTTGATAATCGGAAATTTTTCTACATTAACTTCATAAAATTCTAAAGCTTTTATCTCGGATAAATCCAGTGAAGGCAATAAGGAATTTTCCCTTTCAGGATAAGTCAAAGCATACTGGATAGGAAGCTTCATATCGGTTGCACTGAGTTGGGCCAAAACAGATCCATCACTCATCTCAACAAGGGAATGAACGATGCTTTGGGGATGAATCAAAATCCCCAGTTGCCGGGGCTCGAGACCAAAAAGCCAGCGGGCCTCAATCAACTCTAATCCCTTGTTCATTAAAGTCGCTGAATCAATAGTGACCTTTTTGCCCATTTTCCACCGGGGATGATTCAAGGCTTCCTCAAGAGTGATATCATTCATTTCAGAGGAAGACTTCGAGAAAAAGGGACCACCAGAAGCCGTCAGAGTTACTTTCTTTATGTTTCCCATCTCTTCCTTGGCCAGGCACTGGAAAACGCCACTATGCTCACTGTCAACAGGAATGAGCTGAGCTCCGAACTTACTGATCATATCCTGGATCAACGGGCCAGCTACAACCATAGACTCTTTGTTAGCCAGAGCAACTTTTTTCCCTTCTTGCACTGCAGCCAGAGTTGGCCTCAAACCATTTATGCCTGTTATAGCAGAGATAACGATGTCATTTTCCGAAAAACTGGCTACTTCCTCTGCTCCCTCCTGAGCAAAAGTGACTTTAATGGATTTTCCTCTGAATTTCCGCCTGAGATCCTCGGCTTCTTCCTTTCTCTCTAAAGAGACAATTTTTGGCCTGAATTTTTCGATTTGTTCCTCAAGAAGCTGGGTGTTGCGGCCGGCTGCAAGCCCCACAACCTTGAACCTATGACTGAACTTATCGATGACTTCGAGGCTGCTGCGACCAATAGAACCGGTTGAACCGAGGACAGAAATATTTTTCATTTTATTTCAAAAGTTGGCTTTGTCACAAAGTCATGTGATTATATGTCATTGCAGGCCCCAAAGGAGTGAAGCAATCTCATATAATAAATTGTCATTGCGAGAAGCGCAACCACGCGGCAATCTCAACCTTTTTTCTTATAAGATTGCCACGCTCCCTTTAGTCGCTCGCAATGGGCATAATACTCACAAAGTGGAGCTATGTATCTTTATTTTTAAAGTAACAATACCAATCTAGATAGCTTATTTTATGTTTTTCTGTCAAACCTCGATGCGACCTGTAATCTGCTTTCAACCTTGAATAAAAAC
>DRHQ01000010.1 GCA_011049545.1 Candidatus Aminicenantota bacterium
AAATACATCCCACCAGCTGATCATCCATGGAGAAGACATAATCCTTCGCTTCATCACAACTCTTTTCGAGAGAGGATTTAGACCATGACAAAACCGGAAATATTTGCTTTGCCCGGAACAGGAAGTATTCGCTTTGCCTTGACAATAAACTAACGCCGATTGAAAAAGACTTGTTTTTTTGTTAGAGTAAAAAAAATTCTATATATAAAATGTTTCTTTTTTTTGTCGGAGGAAAGAAATGAAGTCATTCGCGAAAAAATTGAGTAGAACTATATATGTAATAATTATAGTTACAGTTCTTTTCCTGATTGTATTCTATCTTGATAAATTCGATATACTCAAGTTGAGGCCTATAACGTTAGTAGAGCAAATTCCATATGAAGAAGTCATTGAAATAGAGGCGTTTAAAGAAACAGAGTTTTATGATTCGATGAATAAATTTATAGGGGCTGAGATAGTTATAAGAGTAAGATTTGCTGCTCATATCGAACCGGCTGATAGATTGCCTTTAGAATATAAAGAGGAATTGAAAAGAGCTTACAGCAATGTCGACATATATGTGAAAGAAATCCCGAGCAAGGAAGCGCTGGAAAAAATGATAGAAGCCTTAGCAGATAGTAAATATTTAGAGCTAATTGAAGATAAAGAAATTCAAGCTTTTCTTTATGAGGCAAAGCTTAATAATAAAAAAGTTAAAAGAATAGAAAAAATATTCTTAACGCCAGAAAGCTATTTTTTCGTAAAATAATAGACTCAGTCCGGCTTCTTCTTAATTGTCCCCCTATTTAGCATAATTTATGAATAATCCAGGTTAGATGTTCTGGATCCATATACACTTCGTTATTAACCGTTTTTATTGACGTGTTGTTTTTTGAGTGATATAAAATCTCTGCGTAACAAAGAAAATACACCTAGAATGAAAGGAGGAAATTCAAATTAGGCATAACAAAAAAATTCATTCAGAAAAAAACCTAGTTTTTTGTATAAGAAATAAGTTTATGAAAGTGTTTTTATGGATTATTCCTTTTCTCCTTTTGTTTTTCGTAATGGAAACAAAATCTGAAACAGAGGAAGGAAAAACAATAAGAATTGCGGTAGCCAGGTTCTCGCATGAGACCTGCACCTTTTGCCCAAGACCGACAACCGTCGAGGATTGGGAATTCCGCGGCCCGCCCAGCACAGATATCATCAATACAGATAGTGGATACATCGGCGGCTTTAAAACCATTTGTGAGGAGTACGGAGGCATAGAGCTTGTCGGCATCACGTCTCCACGCGGTGCGCGCGGTGGTTCTTCAGGAAGCTGGATTACTAGAGAGGCTTTTGACAAGTATACCGGTCTGATTGCAGCCGACCTGACGGAAGCCGGTCATATCGATGGTGTTTTTCTTTCTCTTCATGGTGCCATGGCCGTAACCGGCATTCTCAAGCCTGAGGCTGAGATTGTGCGAAGAGTGCGGAAAGTGGTCGGTAACATCCCGATAATGGTTACCCTCGACCTCCATGCCAACGAGGACCATGAGCTATCAGACGCAGCTGATGCTATTTTTATAATTAAGAGATATCCGCATTATGATACAACGCTTCAGGGTGAGCGTGCAGCGCGCGTAATGATCAAGACTATCAGGGGGGACTACAAGCCTGTTATGGCCACCAGAAAACCCGGGGTGATAACACCCAGTGTTTATCAAGGAACAGGAGTATCTCCGGCTATGGAAATAATGGAGCGGGCCCGCAGATGGGAATGTCAGAATGCAGGCACTTATGTCTCTGTTGCCTTCGGATTTGCCTATGCGGATGTACCTGATGTTGGGGCGACCGTCATGGTCGTCGCCAATAATGACCAGAAGCTGGCAGACAGGATTGCAGATGATATGTCAGATTATATATGGAGGACGAGAAAAACCTTTGCCGGAAAGAAACTCCCCAAGACCAAAGAAGGCGTATCCCTAGCAATCGAGGCTGCCAAAGCAGGTAAAATTCCAGTTGTTATAGCTGATCACAGCGACAGGACAGGCGGCTCTACACACATCCTGGAGGAGTTAATCAAACAGGAAGCAAATAATTTCTGCATAGCCACCCTGCGGGACGAGAAGGCCATTGAAAAAATACGAGCGAACCATAAAGTTGGGGATACAATCAATATCGATTTGGGAGGCTATTCGGACAAATTTGCGGGAAACCCCGTCCGCATTGATGCAAAGATTGAGTTTCTTGGTGATTATGGCAGAGGGACAGTGGTTGTACTCCTTTTCGGGGAAAACAACCGTGTTATCCTCACGCCACAGCTTATGCAGGTTACTACCCCTAGAATATTTGCGCCTCTTGGCATCAAACTCGATGAGCTTGATATAATTATCCTCAAGTCCCGTGTCCACTTCAGGAGAGGCTTTTATGAGACCGGCTTAGCGGGTGCTATATTTGAGGTCGATGCACCGGGCTGGGGTCCTTCTGACCTGACAACGCTCCCTTACAAGAATATTCCCAGGGATATATATCCTGTATACAAGAAAAACTGATAAAAGTTCATGGCCCGCAATATAACATAAAAAAATTGCTATGATTGTCTTAATTATTCTTGCCGTTATTTGTGTAATCATAGGAATTGTTGGCTGTATTATCCCTGGAATTGCGGGGCCTCCGTTTAGCTTTGCTTCCTTAATTCTTTTATCTATTGCCAAGCGCTGGGAGCCGTTCAGTGCAAAGTTTTTAATTACAATGGCAGTATTGACAGTCATTGTCACTGCCCTTGACTATTTACTTCCTGCTGCCGGTGCCAAAAAATACGGAGCTTCGAAGTTTGGCTTTTGGGGTGCGATTTTAGGAATGATCCTCGGAATTCTTTTTGTTCCTCCCCTGGGCATGATAATCGGAGCCTTCATCGGAGCTATTGCCGGGGAATTACTGAAAGGCAAGCAAAGCTACGAGGCTTTAAAAGCTGGCTGGGGCGTGTTTATGGGCCTAATGCTCGGAGTCCTTTTAAAATTGATTGCTACGGGCATAATGACTTTTTATTTCATAAAAGCTCTCATTTAGCTAAGATTCGCTGGATTGGGGAATTACAAATCCAGCAGCCATATGAATTCTATGAATGACTTTTATGTATAATCTCAAGGAGGAAAAAATGAGAATGAAAGCGTCTAAAAAAAGTTTCCTGTTCATCACCATTGCAGCTATCCTTATTTTTGGTCTGACCGGGCAATCGCTTGCTGCTAAAAAAATACCGAAAGAAAAAAGATTTGTCCTTGATTGGCTGAGCCAGCCTCAGGTAGTTGAAGAGTTCGGGAAGATCTCAGATTCCATCTGGTCATACGCTGAGCTCGGGCTTCAAGAGTATAAATCGTCGAAACTTCTAGCTGATACTTTAGAACAAGCTGGATTTAAAGTCGAACGTGGATTGGCGGGTATGCCAACCTGTTTTGTTGCTTCCTATGGTACAGGCAAACCTGTGATCGCAATTCTTGGAGAGTTCGATGCCCTTCCCATGATATCCCAGAAAGGAGGGATTCCTAAACAAGATCCTTTGGTGAAAGGTGCACCCGGACATGGTTGCGGACACAACACCATGGGTACAGCAGGCACGGTTGCAGCCATAGCCGTGAAACAAGCCCTGGATAAGTACGGATTCCAAGGAACCATAAAATTTTTTGGCTCGCCTGCTGAGGAAACGCTAATAAGCCGGCCTTTCATGATAAGGGCGGGGTTGTTTGATGATGTGGATGCGGTGATAGACAATCACAGCAGCAGCGGGTTCGGGACAAGCTACGGCAGAAGCGGGAACGCTATGTTCTCGACAATTTTCACTTTCAAAGGAAAAACCGCTCATGGGGCGGGAGCACCTTGGAGTGGTCGCAGTGCCCTCGACGCAGTTGAAATAATGAACGTAGCCACAAATTTCCTTCGTGAGCATCTTTTTTACACTTATCGCCTGCATTACGTGATTCAGGAAGGAGGAGAAGCCCCCAATGTCGTTCCGGATAAGGCAAGCGTTTGGTACTATGTCAGAAACAGCGATGAAAGGGTAGAGGAGATGTATGAAAAAGTCATTAACTGTGCCAAGGCGGGAGCTCTTGCTACAGGGACAGAATTGAGCATCCGGTGTATCGCTGCCGTTCACCAGCGCAATGCAAACAAGGCTGCTGCGGAGCTTTTTCTGAAAAACATCGAGCTTGTGCGGATGCCAGAGTGGACTGAGGAAGAACATGCTTTTGCTAAAGCACTTCAGAAAGAACTTGGCAAGGAAGAAAAAGGTATGCCAACAGAGGTGGGAAAGCTTAGAGACCGAGCCCGCACGTTTGTAGGAGGGGGGTCTTCTGATGTGGGAGATGTCTGCTTAATTGCTCCCACTGCAACCATCAGGTTTCCCGGTCAAGTTCCAGGCTCTATCGGCCATCATTGGTCCTCGGTTGCCTGTAATTATAGCTCTGCGGCCTGGAAGGGCCTCAACGCAGGAGCCAAAGCAATGGCAGCATCCGCCATTGACCTTCTCACCAAGCCCAAAGAACTCAAGAAGCTGAGGGACGAGTTTGAGGCGTATGCGAAAGAACATCCTTATAAACCATTTTTGCCTGAAGATACAGACCCCCCGCTCGATCTAAATGAAGAATTGATGAAAAAGTGGCGTCCCCTGCTGGAGAAATTCTACATCGAAAATAAATAAATTAAGGAGGTAAGAAATATGAATATTGCAATTCTTCTAGGAAGAATAATTGTAGGGATTTTTTATCTGTACAACGGGATTAATCACTTCATTAAATTCGGTGCTATGACAGAGTATGCGAAATTCAAAGGAGTTCCGATAGCAGAAGTTGCAGTTGCAGTATCGGGCCTGCTTCTTCTTGTTGCCGCTTTTACGATAATTTTAGGAATTTTCCCTGAGATAGGTGTTGCATCTATTGTTTTGTTCTTTCTGCCCGTAACATTCATGATGCACAATTTCTGGGCTGCTGCTCAGGAACAGCAGATGGCTGAGATTATCAATTTTTCAAAAAACGTGGCTCTTATGGGTTCAGCTTTAATGTTTTTGGGTATAAAGAAGCCCTGGGCTTTTAGTCTGGGAAAAAAGAAAGGAGGCTGAGAGATGTTTTCAGATAAAAATTCAATCTTTAAAGAGTGGAAAGTAGCTCTACTGCTGTTTATATTTATTTTTGCTTCGACCAGCGTAAGCCCTGGTCGGACTGAAAAGCCAGTTCTCCACGGAAGACACTGGGTCGCCATAACCGGAAAACCCCTGGCCGCCACTGCCGGAGCTATGATATTTCAGCAGGGAGGAAATGCTGTTGATGCTGCCTGTGCCATGCTTGGCGCGACTTGCACCATGTATGACGTTTTAAGCTGGGGTGGAGAAACCCAGGTCCTGATCTATAATCCCCATACAAAAAAGGTTTACGGCATAAACGCCCTGGGTGTAGCCCCTACAGGGATAACCCCTGAATTCTTTAAGGAAAAAGGGATGGAATATCCACCTGCCTACGGGCCGCTGGCTGCTGTTACCCCGGGAACTCCTGGAGGTTTAATAGTCATGCTGGCTGAATTTGGCACCCTGAGTCTTAAAGATGTGCTGGAACCTTCCATTCAAATGGCTAAAGGGTATCCGATAGAGAAGCAGCTGGCAGACAGTATAGAAAGAGGAAAAGAAAGGATCAAAGAATGGCCTTACTCCAAGAAAGTTTTGTTGCCTCATCTGGGAGAAGAGCGCGAAGCACCGCATCCAGGGGAAATCTTCCGCCAGCCAGATTTATTGGACACACTGGAGAAATTGGTCGAAGCGGAACAGAAAGCGCTTGATGAGGGAAAGAACCGCAAAGAAGCCATCTATGCTGCCTACGACCGTTTCTATAAAGGGGATATTGCCGAAGAATTTGTCCGGGGATGCCAGGAACAGGGCGGACTTATAACCATGGAGGACCTGGCCAACTGGAAAGTCTATATCGAAGAGCCGGTGATGACCAAGTATAAAGAAATTGAGGTTTACAAACTCACCCACTGGGTCCAGGGGCCAGTTCTTCTTCAGATGCTCAACATGCTGGAAAATATTGACCTTAAATCAATGGGCTACAACAGCGTGAATTATATCCACGCCCTCTATCAGGTGATGAACCTAGCTTATGCTGACAGGGATTTTTACTATGGAGACCCATATTTCCCTCCACAGGAGCCTATAAAAGGATTGCTGTCCAAGGAATACGCCAAGGAAAGGCTCAAGAAGATTAATTGGAATGTTAATGATCCCGATGTCAAACCAGGCGATCCCTATCCCTTTGAAGGAAAGAAAAATCCTTACCTTGACCTTCTGGAGAAGTGGTCGAATGTTGGATCTCAAAAAAAAGAGATGCAGACTGAAGCAGAAGTGAGCACCTTCGAAGAAGCCTTCACAGCCGGAACCACCTCCATTCAGGCTACAGACAAGGAAGGATGGATCGTTTCCGCGACACCCAGCGGCGGTTGGATTCCAGTCTGTATTGCTGGTAAAACAGGCATCGGAATGAGCCAGCGCATGCAAAGTTTTGTTCTTGACGAGGCCAAGAATCCCTTTAATGTGGTCGCTCCGGGTAAAAGACCAAGGGCAACCTTAACTCCCAGCCTGGCCATAAAGGACGGAAAACCCTTCCTCTCCTTTGCCGTGCAGGCGGGAGACACGCAAGATCAGAATATGCTCCAGTTCTTCCTTAATGTTGTTGAGTTTGGCATGAATGTCCAAGAAGCTTGCGAAGCAGCAAACATCGTGAGCTACCAGATGCAGAGCTCCTTTGATGAGCATGTAGCCAGCCCAGGCAGGCTCCGCTTAAATGAAAAGGTCCCTCAGAAAATTAGGGATAATCTGGCAGATATGGGTTATAAGCTAGACTATCGAAAATACACATCAGGTCCTATCACCGCCATCTATTATGACTGGAAACACGGAACTTTCTGGGGAGGTGCCAGCAACTTTGGCGAAGACTACGGAATTGCCTGGTAGCCACAGGCTTGATCCTTTTTGTGTAGATGTTTGATTTATAAAACAAAAATTATTTCATATACTAAAATCGGTGGACTTGATGAATCAAGCCCCTACAGAAGAGATTAGTCCTTTTTAAGCGGGTGTTTGATTTATCAAATACAAATTATTTCATATAATAAAATCGGTGGGCTTGATGAATCAAGCCCCTACAGAAGAGATTGATCCTTTTTGTGCAGGTGTTTGCATTACACCCTAGTTGTGCTGGCATCTCTGTTTTTTCTCTGGTTTTTAGCCTACTGGAATTTACTGGGTTTTCATTTTTAACTTGAGCTAACCAAATAAAAGCCTTTCTTAATTTAAGAATATCTAAAAAAAACAAAAAAAAATGAACTTCAGCGTGGTCGATTCCGTAATATTCATTGAGGAGGTAAGCAGCGATGAGATTTAATCAACTTCCAAAAATACTACTTTTAACTTTCTTAATTGGAGGAATAGGAGCATGCATAGCAGTCGGCGAATCAACAGAAGAGGTTCAGACAGTTGAATTAGGTGAAGCAGAATCTGTGGAATTAGATTTAGATATAGGGGCAGGGACATTGAAAGTTCAGGGAGGAGCCAGAGAACTTATGGAAGGCTACTTTGTTTATAATGTTGAGAGATGGGAACCTGAAATCAGGTATTCTGTTGCCGGAAATCGAGGAATACTCAAGGTTAAGCAGGGTGAATGTTCTGCCATGGCCATCGGAAAAACGCGTAACAAATGGGATATTAGCCTGAGTAATGATGTTCCCCTTGATATCAATATAGACTTTGGAGCAGGCGCTGGAAATCTTGACCTTCGGGGATTGATATTGAACTCCCTTGATATAGATATGGGTGTTGGCGAATTGAAGCTTGACCTATCAGGAGAGCAGAAACAGAGTTTTGATGTATCCGTTGACGGCGGAGTGGGAAGCGCCACTATTTACCTGCCTATAGATGTTGGAGTCCGGGTAGAAGTTGATGGCGGAATCGGTTCTGTCAATGCGAGGGGCATGATCAAGAAGAGAGGTGCCTACATCAACGATGCTTATGAAAAAACTGAGGTTACGATTGATATTGAGGTAGATGCCGGCATCGGCAGCATCGATTTAATTTTGAAGTAACCTGTTACTGTTTATTTGAATTTCTATCAAAAGCGCTTATATCCAGAAAACCATGTCCGGAGAGGTTAAACAATATAACTTTTTCCATTCTGAAAAACATATTGACAAAAAATAATTTTTAATTAAAATAAGAACTCATGCAAAAAGAAAGTGGAAGAAAACAGATTCAGAGGAATACCCACCCCTATTATCCTCTCTATTACTACTACTATTATTTTTAGAAGGTGGGTCTCTAAGGCTTCTTCCCTTTCCTGATCCCCCGGTAAAGAACCCAAAAGGCCCACCCATCTATAAAAAAGGAAATAAAGTATCAGTATCCAGATAAAACAATTCGGCTAAGGCCGGATTAGTAAGGAGAAAAAATGATCATCGTGATGAAATCAAATGTTTCGAAAGAAGAAATATCCAAAATTCTAAAGGAAGTGAAGAAATTAGGGTTTAAATCCCATCTTTCCAAAGGAGAAGAAAAAACAATCGTTGGTTTGGTTGGAAACGGAAGAGCGGTCTCTCCAGACCATTTTCGCCCTTTTTCCGGAGTTGAAGATGTTTTTCGTGTCTCAAAACCCTTCAAACTGGCAAGCCGCGAATTCAAGCCCGATAAGAGCATAATCCGAGTTAATGGAGTAAGCGTGGGTGGAGAAGATATTATTATTATGGCAGGACCCTGTGCAGTGGAAAGCCGTGAGCAGATTTTGGAAACAGCCCTGAAAGTGAAAGAAGCAGGCGCCACCATATTAAGGGGAGGTGCTTTTAAACCCCGTTCCTCTCCTTACAGTTTTCAAGGGATGAAAGAGAAGGGTTTGGAGATACTGGCCGAGGCAAAAGAAAAGACGGGCCTTTCTATAGTTACCGAAGTTATAGCACCCGAACAGGTACCTTTAGTGGGGGAGGTAGCGGATATCCTACAAATTGGAACCAGGAACATGCAAAACTATGCCCTTCTTGAGGCTGTAGGAAAATATAATAAGCCGGTCTTGCTAAAAAGAGGAATGATGGCCACGCTTGAGGAATTTCTGATGGCAGCTGAGTACATCCTTTCCAACGGAAATTCAAATATTATCCTCTGCGAGCGGGGAATAAGAACATTCGAAACATACACAAGGAACACCCTAGACCTTGCCGCTGTTCCTCTCCTGAAGGAGCTTTCTCATTTGCCCGTTTGTGTTGATCCCAGCCATGCCACGGGCTCAAGGAGCCTGATTACTCCCGTATCCAAAGCAGCGGTTGCTGCAGGCGTAGATGCGCTTCTTGTGGAGGTTCATCCCCATCCAGAAAAAGCGTTAAGTGACGGGGCTCAAAGTCTTAATCCGGAAGAGTTTTGCAAGTTTATGGAAGAATTAAGACCAGTGGCCGAGGCCGTAAAAAGGGGAATATGATGAGAAAAAAGCTGGATGAGATGACTATCACTATAGTGGGAGTGGGCCAGATTGGTGGCTCCTTAGCCCTCGCCGTAAACGAAAACCAAATAGTTAGAAAGATTATCGGTATGGATAAAAAAGAAGTCATCGAGAAAGTCAGCGCAGAAAAAATATTTGATTCTCTTACTTTTGACCTTGAGTCAGCAGTCCGGGAAGCAGATTTTATCTTCCTTTCCGTCCCTGTTTTGACTATCCTCAGGATTCTGCCGCAAATTGTCCCGATTATGAAGGCCGGGGCAGTGCTCCTCGATTCAGGAAGCACAAAAAGAGAGATTGTCTCTTTGATGAAGATGTATCCTAAAAGGATTTTAATCGGCGGACATCCTATGGGCGGCAAGGAAAAACCTGGTTTTGGATCAGCCTCTTCTTCTCTTCTGAAAAACAAACTCTTCGCTCTCGTTTTTCCTACAGAAAAAAGCCTGGAAGGGAAAAGTGCAGTTTTAGCCCTATTGGAGAAAATCGGTGCAATTCCATTTGAAATAGATGAAGAAAAACATGATCTCGTTGTTTCTTTGACAAGTCATCTGCCTTATGTTCTCTCTCTTTCCTTATCTTCCCTGGCTGAAGAGTTCTTCAGCAAGGATGCTATGTTTAAAAAATTCATTTCCAGTGGGTTTGCAGGAGCAACCAGGCTTTCCTTCACTCAGAGAGAAGTAGGGAAGGGAATGTTAGGGACAAATTCCTCTTTTATCATGCGGATGATCGATGAATATACGGATAGATTGAGTAGCATTAGGAGTCTTATAGAAAAAGGGAATGAAAATGAAATTGATAGGTTTCTCAGCAAAATCAACATGTTTCATTCCGAATTAGTATAGAAAGATGAAAACAAGGATCCAAAGAAGCAGAGGATTTAAAGGTGAAATACGCATTCCTGCTGATAAATCCATATCCCATAGGGCTGCAATAATCGGATCTTTGGCCTCGGGAATGACGGAAATCAAAAATTTCAGCAGCGCTGCTGACTGCTTGGCCACGCTTAATTGCCTTCAGATGATTGGTGTAGAGGTCAAGAAAAATAAGGAAAATGAAGTTTCCCTTATCGGAAAAAGCCTTTTTGGTTACAGGGAGCCTGAGAATACACTCGACGCGCAAAATTCAGGTACAACAGCCAGGCTTTTGCTAGGGTTGCTTTCAGGGCAGAGCTTTTTTTCTGTCATTAACGGGGATTCGTCTCTTCAGACACGACCGATGAAAAGGGTGGTTGATCCTTTAAGAAAAATGGGAGCCCGGATTGAAGGAAGGAATGATGCCTATCATCTTCCCCTGGCTATAAAGGGGCAGAGCCTGAAAAGAATAAAGTTTAAGCTTCCCCTGCCCAGTGCCCAGTTAAAATCAGCTGTCATTCTGGCTGGTCTTTTAAGTGAGGGAGAAACAGAAATTAATGAGCCTGTTCCCTCAAGAGACCATACAGAAAGAATGCTTGATTATTTGGGAGCAGAAATTAAGAAAGATAAGAAGGTCATTCGTGTTCAAGGAAAGAATAAGTTCAAAGCAAAAAAAATAATTGTGTCAGGAGATTTTTCTTCAGCCTGCTTCTTTGTTGCAGCTGCTCTGCTGGCTGAAGACTCTGAAATTATCATTCCAGACATCGGAATTAATCCGACGAGAATCGGTTTCCTGAAAGCTGCAGAGCGAATGGGCGGGAATATTAAGGTTCATGAAAAGAAAGAGAGGTGTAACGAACCTCTGGCAACTCTTTCTGTATCCTCGAGTGATTTGAAAGGAATCAAAATAAAGCCCGAAGAGATTCCTGTTTTAATCGATGAAATCCCTTTGATTGCTCTTTTGGCCACTCAAGCAAACGGAGTCACTGAGGTCCATGGTGCTTCCGAGCTACGAGTAAAGGAGAGCGATAGAATTCGGGCAATTGTGGTTAATTTCCGAAGAATGGGAGTCGATTTAGAGGAAAAAGAGGACGGATTCATCATCGAGGGTCCTCAAAGGTTGAAAGGTGCATCCGTCGAGAGTTTTGGAGACCACCGGATTGCCATGACCATGGCTATTGCCGGGTTAGTTGCAGATGGCGAGACAGAAATCAAAGATTTTGACTGCTTTGGAATCTCTTTTCCTGATTTTTATTCACTTTTAGGGAGATGGCAGAAGGATGGATAAAAAAATCTCATTAGGCATACTGGGAGGAAAATTACGCTCAAGCCTTTCTCCATTGATGTTCGAGCATTATTTTGGAAGGTTTAAGCTGGACATCAGCTATAAGCTCTATCCAGTTGCTTCTGACATGCTCTCCTTTTTTTTGAGCAAAACTCGAACGTCCGACATAATTGGTCTTAATGTGACCATCCCTTTCAAAGAAAAAATCATTCCCTTGCTCGATTATTTAGACCCAGAGGCAAAAATTATAGGCGCTGTAAACGTTATTCATAACAGTAAAGGAAGACTGAAAGGCTATAACACTGATTATACTGGCTTTCTGAAGACTCTTGATAAATATGACTTTTTGAAGACAGGAAACGCTCTTGTTCTAGGGGCAGGAGGAGCCGCGCGAGGCATCATCTACGGGCTCTCCAGAATGAAATTTAAGAATATCACTTTTTTCTCCAGAAATGACGAGAAAATAAATAAAATTCTTGGTAATTTCCATTTCATCTCCGGTCTGAATGGAGAACAATGGAAGATAGAGAAAATCAAGGAAAAGATGAAGAATGCAGACATAGTCGTTAACGCTACTCCTGTTGGGATGTTTCCTTTAGAGAATAAGTCTCCTGTTGAAGTTGATTTTGCTTTGAAGAAAAAAGCCATTGTTTATGATCTAATCTACAATCCTAAAGTCACCAAATTCTTAAAATTAGCAAAAAGTAAGGGAGCAGTCGTAGAAAACGGACTGTGGATGTTGATCTATCAAGCTCTGGAAAGCCTGAGACTCTGGATAGGAGAGGATCTTAATGAGGAATTTTTCATCAAATCTTCCACGGAGGTGCTAAATGCTTAATTATCTAAGCGCTGGTGAATCTCACGGAAAAGCTTTAATCGGAATAATAGAAGGAATGGTTGCTGGGCTGGAGATTGATGAGCAGGAGATTAATCGAGAGTTAGGAATGAGGAAAAAAGTTTATGGTAGAGGAAAAAGGGCATTTTTTGAAGAAGATAAAATCGATATTTTATCAGGAGTAATAGAAGGGAAAACCATAGGCTCTCCTATTTGTCTGCAAATCTCTAACAAGGAGAAAAAATTTGAAAAGGAGACTGTGCCCCGGCCTGGACACGCAGACCTCCCTGGGGCTTTAAAATATGATTTTAAAAACATACATTTCGTTGCTGAAAGAGCAAGTGCAAGAGAAACTGCCATGAGAGTAGCGGTTGGTTCCATTGCCAAACAATTATTATTTGAGTTTGGAGTTGATTTTTTTTCCCATACTTTTATGATCGGAGGAATCAGATCAAATGCAAAGTTAAGCGATTTTAATCAAAAAACAAAAAAGAAAAGGCTGGAATCAGAGATCTACTGTCTGGATAATGAAACCGCCCGGGAAATGGTAGAAAAGATTGATGAAGCAGAAAAGAAAGGCGATACTCTTGGAGGTATCTGTGAGGTCCTGGTCAAGGGGATTCCCCCGGGTATCGGTTCATATGTGCACTATAAGCGAAGATTGGATTTTCTTCTAGGTGGCGTATTGATGAGCATCCCTTCGGTCAAAGCTGTGGAGATAGGAGAGGGTATTCAGTCAGCAAAAATGTTTGGTTCCATGTTCCATGATGCTTTAAGCTTCAAAGAAAAGATAGAAAGGAAAACAAACAACGCTGGAGGCATCGAAGGAGGTGTTTCTAACGGTGAGATGATTATCCTCAGATTATTTATCAAGCCTGTTCCTACCATGAAAAATGCTCTTGCTTCTTTTGATATTGTTTCTAAAAAGAAACGGAATGCACCCTATATCCGTAGTGATACATGCGTTGTGCCTGCTGTAGGTATTATAGGAGAAGCAGTTTCTGCCTGGGAAATCTCATGCTCTTTCCTAGAAAAATTTGGAGGAGATACGCTGGCTGATGTAAAAAGAAATTTCAATGTTTACAAAGATAGGCTTAAAAGGTAAGCCAGGGAAAGAGGAAATAAAAGATGAAAATCATCCTAACTGGAATGATGGGAGTAGGGAAGACTGTTGCAGGGAAAAAACTGGCAGAGGTGATGAACATTCCTTTCCTAGATTTGGATGAGCACATCGAAAAAAAAGCCTGTTTAAAGATTTCTGAAATTTTTTCTCGATTCGGAGAAAGCCACTTTCGTCAAATGGAAAGAGAAGCCTGTAATGAGATCTCCCGGATGAATGATGTTGTTATTGCAACAGGTGGCCAAACACTGCTCGACAAGAAAAACCTATCCGTTCTGGCATCGTCGGGGATAATCATCACTTTGCACTGTTCCCCGGAGAAAATCCTTAGCAGAATAAAAAACGATCGAGGTCAACGTCCTTTATTAGCTTCTAATTCAAAAGAGGCTCTTTACAGGATTTATAGCGAACGGGAGCCCGAGTATTTAAAACTCCCTAATAAACTCGACGTTACCCATCTTGAGCCAGAGAATGTTGTGGAAGAAATAATGAAATTAATTAATGGAGAAGAGAGTCGTTTTGAAATGATAGTTGGTGAGAAGAGATCATCTTCTCTTATTTGCCGAGGAATAATTGATAATATCGGGCCTTTTTTGAAAAATATTTACCAAGATAAAAAAGCCTTTATCTTATCAGACACGCACGTTTTTTCTCTATATGGAAAAAGGCTCACAAGCGGACTGCATGAGGCTGATATAAAGGAGGATGTTTTTCTCCTTCCACCAGGAGAAAGACAGAAAAACCTAGCTGTTGTGAAAAAAATCTATGCCTGGCTGCAGGAAAAAAATGCCACCAGGTCCAGCCTCTTTATTTCCTTTGGTGGAGGAGTCATCAGTGATATCGGCGGCTTTGCGGCTTCGACCTTTCATCGTGGAATGAAACTAGTGAATATCCCAACAACCTTGCTTTCTCAGGTAGACGCAAGCATCGGCGGGAAAAATGCAGTTAATATTAATGAAGCAAAAAATCAGATTGGAACATTTTATTTTCCAGAGCATGTAGTGATAGACCCTCTCTTCCTGACAACCCTGAGCCATAAACAGATGCAGGAGGGACTGATCGAAGCACTAAAAGCAGGAGTTATTGCGGATAAAGACCTTTTTCTGTTGATAAAGAATCATGTTCCGGAAATCATGTTGAAAGATCTGAAATTGTTGGAGCAGGTTATTACGCGTGCAGTCAAGGTAAAAACAAGCGTTGTCACCCAGGACCCTTATGAAAAGAATACAAGGGCTACGCTCAACTTGGGTCATACCTTTGGGCATGCTTTGGAAGGTTCTTTCAAATACAGCCACCTTTCGCATGGGCAGGCTGTAGGATTAGGAATAATATGTGCTTCAAAATTGGGATTGCTGTTAAACCTGACATCTGAGTATTTTCTTCCTGAATTTAAAGAGGTGCTTACAAGGATGAAAGCTCCTACTAAGATAAAAAATATGAATGCATCCAGAATTCTCTCGCTGATGCAGTTTGATAAGAAGAGAAAAGAAGGGATAACATCATTTATCGTGCCAAAGAAAGTTGGAGAAACATTGATTATAAAAGATGTCAATAAAAAATATATTCTTGAATCTCTTAAGGAGATTAGTCATGGCTAAAAAAATCCTGGTTATCAACGGGCCGAATCTTAATCTTTTAGGTGAGAGGGAACCCGAAATCTACGGAAAAATGTCATTAACTGAGATTAATTCGAAACTTAAGGAGTTTGCCCGGAAGAAAGGAGCGGACATAGAATTTTATCAGTCGAATTTTGAAGGTGAAATCGTAGAGAAAATACAGAAGACTAAAGGGAAATTTGATGGAATCATCATCAATCCAGCTGCATTGAGCCATACTTCATTTTCCATTCTGGATGCTCTCAAAGCAGTGGATATTCCCAGCATTGAAGTTCATCTTACCAATATATTCAGCCGGGAGGAGTTTCGGAAAAACACTGTTACAGCCTCTGGTTGCGGCGGCATCGTATCAGGCTTCGGATGGAGGAGCTATCTCTATGGTTTATTTGAACTGCTTGACAAGCTATCATAATCGACATAATTAGAATCAGCTCTGGGAAAAAGAGCAGACAGAAATAAAAAGGGACATGCCTCATTTTCTGCCTGAAAATGTCATCTTTCTTACAAAATGGAGCCTGGCCCCATTTATTCGATTTCCCAATACCTTCTCAAATAATCCAAAGAGAAATGCTTAGATTTTGACTAAAAAGGTAGAAATTTCGGCTTTATTTTGGTACTATTCTGGAAAAATAAAAGCAAGGAGCGACAGTGATTAGAACGTTATTAGCGATTCTCAATTTCCTTTCGGCGCTGGAGTCTCGTATTGCTGATAAGCTGGGAGAAGCAACCGCTATAATCTTCCATTTTTTCGTTTTCTGGATGTCTCCTATAATCCTCCTTTATCTCCCTTCGAAGATTTCCACTGCAATCGGTATATTCATAGCAATGTTTTATGTTTTTGTTCTGGCCGGAGACGTGTTTTTCTCAGTTTTTGGTCATGAAAAGTTGGAAAAGAAAAGAGGCATGATTGATATTATAAGTGTTCATGAGATGAGAGAAGAAATAATCAGTGCGTTGGTTAAGTATCTAGGTGGGATCATAAGTTTTGCCACTATTTATAACGGGCTTCAACAGCTGACTCAGGGAAAAGCTTTTATTATTTCTCATCCTGCTCCTATTCCTTATTTTGACCTTCTTTATTTTAGCCTGGTTACCATCACAACTGTGGGCTATGGCGATATACAACCTGGCATTTGGATTTCCAAGCTATTTGTTGGTTCAGAGATATTGTTTGGAGTTGGATTTGCTCTTCTTCTTATTACTATGCTTATTGCTGTCTATATTGATATTCAGCGGAAAAAGAAATATAAATAATATGTAATAAAGAATAAAAAAGGAATGGTATAAATTATGGTTATTTTCCGAAAGAAAAGTGAGACTGACGATTCAAAAAGGGTTGTTCAATTGACTATAGTTCAAGGAAACAATGATACAGATGATAATCCGGGTAAAGTTTTTAATATTCATCCTGGAAATAATTTAATAGGAAGGGATTCTTTTTGTGAAGTTGTCCTCAACTCAGGGACTGTTTCCAGAAGACATGCCAATCTAAAAGTGAGTTACGATAAAAAGAAATTTACCGTTATTGATCTCGGAAGTGCAAATGGAATTATTATCAAACCTTCGACAGTTCTAAAA
Organism: Candidatus Aminicenantota bacterium; assembly: GCA_011049545.1. Lineage (GTDB taxonomy): Bacteria > Acidobacteriota > Aminicenantia > Aminicenantales > Aminicenantaceae > SOIV01. The sequence goes on from DRHQ01000010.1 coordinate 16,765, forward strand.
AAAGCAAAGATGTTAATTAAATCCGGAGATGAAATCCAGGTAGGCGAGATACTGCTTAAGTTATTAGCTATAGATCAGGACGAAGCTCATCAGACCGAGGCTATAGACGTTAAGGATTTGTTGAAACAGCTAAAAGATAAGGATCAAAATTAAAGACAACCAACCTATTCATTCCTTTGTAACATTTTTTAGACTAAATGGAGGATTGTGTATGATTCGCCGATCTGTATCTTTAATACTTATTTTTATAATAATTCCTTTCTTAGCTTTTCTAATTTCATGCAGTGGCGATATCGAAAACCAAGAAGTTGCCAAGGCCGAAAAGATAAGGGTTCGCACTGAAACCATTAAGAAAACCGATTACGAATTCACGCTCGATTTCTCAGGAGAAGTTAAAGCTTGGAAAACGGTTAACTTGAGCTTTAACGTCGGGAGTAAAATCGATCGTTTTTACTTTGATGAGGGACATAAAGTTAATAAGGGAGATCTGTTGGCAAAGCTCGAGAAGGATGATTATCAGGCAATGAGAGACCAGAGGTATGCTCAATGGGAAAAGACCAAACGTGATTACGAAAGAAACCGCCACTTGTTAGAGGATGGTTCCATACCAGAACGGCTCGTTCAGGATGCACAAACTGCGCTTAAGGCGGCAACAGCAACGCTAGAAGCTTCAGAGCTGAATCTTAAGCACTGTCTTTTGTATGCTCCGTTCAGTGGTCATGTAGCCTACCGATATGGAGAGGAAAAGGAGATGGTAGCAGGAGGGCAGATTGTTTTCACTCTGATGGATCTGTCCCGGGTTCTCGTTGAAATTGGAGTGCCGGAGAGAAGTATAGACCGGATAAAAAAAGCACAGAAGGCAAGTGTGAATTTTGAGGCAATACCAGGGAAAACCTTTGAAGGCACGGTCACCCAGGTTGCTGTATCTTCCCTTCCCAGCATCCGCCTCTTCAAGGTAGAAATCACCATTGAGAATCCGAAGTTTATCGTAAAACCGGGGATGACTGCCTTCTCAACCATAGTTATAGATAAAATGGAAGGCGTCTGCATATTTTCCTTGGATACGACCGTATTGAGAAACGGCAGCAGGATTATATTTCTTGCTTCAAACGGAACGGCGAAGAAGATAACTTTAAAAGATTACATTATATCAGGTGATAAGATAATCGTCAGCGATCCCCTCCCTGAAAACGGACAGATAATCACCGCCGGGCAAGAAGTTCTATTTGAGGGCATACAGATTTCCGTAATAGATTAAGGATACCGTAAATGAAAATATCCCGCAAAGCTGTAGACAAGCCCGTTTTGGTGACGCTTATCACGTTCATTCTAGTTATACTCGGTATCATCGGCTTGCGGACCCTGCCCCTCGAGGAGTACCCTAAGATCAACGTCCCCTGGATAGTAGTAGCAATACCTTATCCAGGAGCCGCAGCTGAAGATATAGAGCAGCAGGTCACAATTAAAGTGGACGAGAAATTAAACAGTATCAAGCACTTAAAACGACTCCTTTCCTTCGCAAGAGAAGGAGCATCAGTGCATGTCATAGAACTTTACGAGAAAGCAGACAAGCAGGATGCGTTAAATGAAGTAAAAGAAAAAGTTGACCAGATCAAAAGGGAGTTCCCGGAAGATGTGGAAGAACCTTTGATCGAGGATATTGCATTTGATAGTGTTCCGATAATCCTGGTTAATGTTACTGGAGAAGTGGATCCACAGATTTTAAAAGAGATTGCAAAAGATATAAAAATCGAGATAGAGGCTGTCTCTGGTGTGAGAGAAGTAGCATTTTATGGCGGGCTAGAGCAGGAAGTACAGGTTCAGGTTGACCCCAGGAAAATGGAACAGTATCACCTTTCATACTCTATGCTAATTACTGCCCTCCAGCAGCAAAACGCTAACCTGCCTGGAGGATACCTTAAGTTGAACAGTTATGAGTATCTTGTGCGAACCGAGGGTAAGTTTAATAATGTGCAGGATATCGGCTCAACAGTGGTCGCTGTAAAAGCGGGCCACCCGATTTTTTTAAGTGAAGTTGCGGAAATCAAGGACACGCATAAAAAGATAAATACATATTCAAGGTACAATGGAATACCCAGCGTGTCACTGGTAGCTTACAAACAGACTGAGATCAACACGATGAAGACTACCAGAGCTATTAAGCAAATTGCAGCTGAATATAATGCTCGTATGCCCGAAGTAGTGCAAATCACAACTACCATGGACAAAGGTGATGATATATCCTTGATGGTAAAGCAGCTTAGCTCCAATGCCTTTTATGGCTTACTTTTCGTCCTCTTTACCCTGATGATATTTATGGGGCTGCGCAATTCAATTCTTATCGCTGTCGCCATACCCTTTTCTCTCTTAGTGGGTTTTTTATTCATGTGGTTAGCTGGATTCTCCCTTAATATGATTACAATGTTCTCTCTTATTCTAATAATCGGCCTGGTCGTGGATGGAGCCATGATTGTAGGGGAAAACATTTATTACTATTTGGAGAAAGGGCTCAATCCGGTTGACGCCTCAAAAAAAGGAATCTCGGAGGTTGGAACCGCTGTCATCTCTGCAGACCTCACGACTATTTCTGCGTTTTTCCCGATGATATTTATCGCCGGAATTATGGGACAGATCATGTCCTTCATGCCGTATGTTGTTATATTCGCCCTTGCAGGCTCCATAATCATCGACCATCTTACACTTCCCATGATTGCCTCAAAATATATGCGCCCCAGTAAAAAAGACAAACAGATGAAAAGGTTTGCCCGGATATTTTTCATCGGAGACAGGCTCTTTCGTTTCCTGACCAGGTATTATAAGCCACTATTACGCTGGGCCATCTTCCACAGAAAAACTGTTGTATCTGCTGCTCTCCTAACTTTTTTTATTGCTCTGTTCATTATTGGAGCCGGTGTGATTAAAGTAGATTTCTTCCCGAAGGAAGATATGGGACGCTTTAATATAAATTTCGAGCTTCCTATGGGAACAACTATAGAAAAGACTAACCGTATCGGCCAGCAGATCGAGAGGCTAATCGCCAATATCCCTGAGGTAAAGGAGTATGTTTCTACTATTGGTGATACAGAGATGATATTGTCCGACCTTGCCGAGACTGCAGGAAGTAGTTCTGGACCCGAGTTTGGGAAGATAATTATCAATATAGGCTATGATAACGAGCGAAAAAGAAATCAGTCAGAGATTATTGAAGAGTTGGATTTAAAATTAGCCGAGATTCCAGGGATTAAATATAACTTCTTCGAGTTTGAAATGGGACCGCCCGTAGGCAGGCCGGTAGCAATACAAATATACGGAGAGGAATTTGAGGAGCTTAAAAACATAAGCCAAACGGTTGAAAAACATTTGAAAAGCATTGCTGGGACGAGAAACATTCAAAACAGTTTTCAGGAAAATAAACCCCAGATATCTATTAAAGTCGACAGGACAAACGCGGCAAAGCACGGAATCACTGCCCAGGAGATAACAATGCAGGTAATGGCTGCATTTCTTGGCTACGAGGCTACTGAAATCATGCTAGGAGATGAACTCGTCGACGTCCGGGTCATTAATAAAGAGGCTCATAGGAAAAATTTTGAGGATGTGCTTGATACGCCTATATTCAGCACTGCAGGTATAAAAATACCATTGAGCCAGCTTGCCCGGGTGGAGATTACTAAGGGTATATACAGTATTAATCGGCGCAACTTAAGGCGTTCGGTAACAGTGGGTTGTGACGTCAAACAAGGTTACACGCCTCAGGATATCTTCGCTTCACACCGGAAGCTTATGGAGTCCACGCCTCCACCACAGGGATATATCCTCGAATATGGGGGAGAAGAGGAGGAGCGGAAGAGATCCTTTGAATCAATGACGCGCGTGATGTTTCTAGGATTGATTCTTATTTTCTTTGTTCTGACTGCCCAGTTCGACTCCTTCAAGCAACCTTTGGTTATTCTGTTCACCGTTCCGCTTTCCATCATTGGTGTAGTAACAGGACTGCTGTTAACCAGGCTTACGTTCAGTTTCATGGCTTTTGTTGGTGTCATTGCTCTTGTAGGCATTGTGGTAAACGATGGCATTGTGCTTATCGACTTCATCAATCAAAGGCGCCGGCATGGAATTGATCTCATAACGGCCATCTTCGAGGCCGGGCCAAGAAGACTGAGGCCAGTTATACTGACTACTGCTACAACAATTGGAGGACTTTTGCCGATAACGCTTAATCTTGGAGGAGGGGGATCGTTTTGGGCACCACTTGGCACATCCATTATATTCGGACTTTTATTCGCCACCATACTGACTCTGGTTGTTGTGCCTTCCCTCTATTCCATCTTTGAAAGAAAGGCTTACAAAGAGTCTCTTGCTAAGTATAAATCTGAAGGAATTTAATTCATCAAGCCTGCTCTTATGGTGCAGGATTTGGTTTATCTTATGTAGGGGCTTGATTCATCAAGCCCACCTTTTAAAATATATTCAATGATTTATAGTTAAGTAGGTGCTTGATTCATCAAGGGGAAAAATGGAGCCTGGCTCCATTTCCTGATTATCTTATGTAGGGGCTTGATTCATCAAGCCCACCTTTTTAAAATATATTCAATGATTTATAGTTAAGTAGGTGTCTGATTCATCAAATCCGTACTTTAATGATGGTAGAGAATATGGGGACGTTCCCCATTAATTATTTTTTATACAGTACTTTCCCGCCGACGATAGTATAGACAACCTCGGTATTCAGGATTTCATCATCGGGAACAGTCATGATATCTTTGGAAAGAACTGTAATATCAGCCAGTTTTCCCGGAGTTAACGATCCCAAAATATCCTCTTGGAAACCAGCATAGGCGCAATTGAGAGTGTAGGAACGCAAGGCTTCTTTTCTGCTCATCCTTTGATCAGCATAAAAGACTGTCCCATCTTTTAATTTCCGCGTAACAGTAGCATAAAAACAGGCTATGGGATCTATAAACTCAACCGGGGCATCTGTTCCATTGCATATAATTGCCCCTGATTCCATGAGCTTTTGCCATACATAAGCACCTTCTTCAGCTCGTTTTTTCCCCAATCGCTTGATCACGTATGGTGCGTCAGAAGTGCAGTGAATTCCCTGCATTGAGGCAATGACTCCCAGTTGGCCGAACCTGAGGATATCCTCGGGGTGAAGATGCTGCGAGTGTTCATCGCGCCAGCGCAAGTCTTTTTTGTCTGGATGAGCTTTAAATGCTGCTTCAAAAATGTTCAGAGTTTCCTGGTTAGCTCTATCTCCGATAGCATGTACACAGAACTGGAAATCATTCTCAATCGCTAACCGTGCGCTTTCTTTGACAGAATCAACGGTAGAAGTATTCAAGCCAGTGGAGGATGGAAGATCTTCATACGGTTTAAGCAGCCAGGCTCCGTGAGGGCCTAAAGCACCATCAAGCGAGCGTTTAATGGCCCTGACAGTTAAATGATTTTTCCCCATCCCGATGATTTTATATTCGGAAAGACGCTCCCTCAGACGTTCATTGCTGTCCCTAATCATTACCCAAAGCCGAATTCCAAGCTTGCCTTCCTCTGCCAATTTCTTGAATAGATCGATGGTTTCGAATGAGGAACCTGCATCATGAAAACTGGTAACTCCATTGGATAAACACTCCTGCACAGCTAGCTCAATCCCCCGTAGATGTTCAGTTCCGATCTCTTCGGGAGTACGACTCTCTAAATAACTATTCGATGCTCTGCGCAGCAGCCGTTGTGCTGTCTCCCTGAATGCCCCGATAGGATTTCCTTCAGAGTCCTTTACAATTTCTCCTCCAGGTGGATCTTGTGTATCCTTTGTAATTCCTGCCAGTTCCATTGCCTTGGCATTGGCAAAGGAAGCATGACCGCTGGCATGGGTGAATAGAACTGGGTTATCAGGAGAAACCTTGCTCAAGGTATGATGAAATGGTAGCCCATCTACATTTGGCTCTGGTGTTTTATCCCATTTCTCCTGATGCCAACCTCTGCCAAAAATCCAGTCACCGGATTTCGCATTCTTTAATGCTTCTTTCGTCATCGCCACAACCTCATCCCAGCCCTTTACTTCCATAAAATTCAGGACCATCTTTGATTGACCCAGGCCAGTAAAATGGCCATGGCTATCGATGAAGCCGGGAATGGCCAGCTTCCCTTCTAAATTGATCACCTCAGTTTTTTGAGTTATGTAGGGCTTTATTTCTTCATTACTTCCTACGGCTATGATTCTATCTCCACTAACAGCCAAAGCTTGCACCTCTGGCTTTGCTTCATCAACCGTGACAATCTTTCCATTCATCAAAACCAGATCAGCTTTCTTCGATTTCTGTAACCCGCTTATAGACAAGCAGATAATAAAAATACTCAATATAAGAAAGAAAAACTTGGAAGATAGTCTATTAAACATGATTGTATACCTCCTTTTTCTCTTAATTTAATGAATCAGGGCGGGGGAAATGTTTTTCTTTTACGGCTATTACTTGTTTGATGAAAATATCTTATTTTCTTCCTTACAAGATTTCAAGCATTTTCACAAAAAAACATATTTTATATAAAAATGCAAAAAAATAAACCATGGAAATATAAATATAAAATGTTATAATTCCTTAATTACGCCTGTCGCCATTCTTATCTAAACAGATAACTATGTTAAGAATTCTCGCTAAATTGCAGAACAACAAAGAAAAAAAATTCATCTCCTTTCAGGTGGGAATCTCGTTTTTACAGACCCTTCTCTCATTTTTCTTTCCAGGGGGAGTTCTGGTCCTGGCAATATCATTTATTCTGCTTCAAGGATTGCCAACCCTAACGTTGCCCTTCCTGATACGCATCTATCCTTATGTTGTTATGGCTGCAGGGATATGGTTCGGGTGGCGTTTTAACCGAAGCCGGTTGATTTTTGTCATTCTTGTTCTGGCTTTCGCTGACAGATCATTGCTAATCTTTGCAGAAGGAAGCGGAGCCTCAGTGGGTACGGGACGCATCGTGTATAATGCTGTCTGCATCCTGCTGCCGGTGAATCTCGTTGTGATTTCCTTGATTAAGGAACGGGGATTCATAACCTGGCATGGCAAATGGCCTCTAGGTATGATTCTCTTACAGATGATTGCAGTTACGCTGATCTGTGTTTGGAATCAGTTGAGCTATAGCCCTTATCTGGAATATTCATTTATTAAATTACGTTTATTCAACCTTATACCAATGGCCCAGCCAGGCCTGCTAGCCTTTGGAGTAGCATTCTTTAGCCTTATGTTTCGCTATGTTCGGAACCGGAGTTCGATCGAGTGCGCCTTTTTCTGGACTTTAGTCTCATCATTTTTTGCTCTGGCGCTGGGTGATATAGGTTCTATGTCCACGATATTTTTCGCCACATCAGGCCTTGTCATTGTCATATCGCATATTGAGACTTCTTTTAACTTTGCCTTCTACGACGATTTGACCGGCTTGCCGGCCCGCCGAGCTTTTAATGAAACTCTTTCCAAAATTGCTGGGCGCTACTACACAGTGGCGGTGATTGAAATAGACTCGTTCAAGAAAATAAGCGACCGCTATGGCATTCTTGTTGGAGACCAGATTCTACGCATGGTTGCCTCAGAACTAGAGAAGGTAACTGGCGGGGGCCTATCCTATCGTTATAGTGGACAAAGGTTCGCTGTGGTTTTCCCTGTAAAGTTTGCGGACGAGGCAATTCCTCATCTGGAAAGCCTGAGGAAACGTGTCGAATTATATGGCTTCATTCTCCGCGGCCCGAGGCGGCCGCGCGAGAAACCCGTGAATCCAGAAAAGTTCAAGGGATCTCAAAAAAGAATTTCCCTCACTATTGCCATCGGCGTGCTAGAACGGCAAGATAAAAATATTAAACCAAAATATGTAATCAAGGCCGCGGACCAAGCACTCTTAAATGCTCAGGAGGAGGGTGGCAATCAAATCGCCACCTAACTTTCTGTCAGAATAAATCAGTGGAATTGATAAATCATGCCCTCAAATAAATAATCAATAAGGCGGGCTTGATAAATCATGCCCCTGCGGAAAATATAAAGGAGGTAGTTATTAAGAAAATTACGGCCCAATCAAAGGATGGAGTGCGATGATAAGGAAAATTCTCATAATGGGCATGATGTTACCGGCGTTACTGGCAGCTCAAGCAGAGAAAAAACAGGATGTCTGGGAACCCATGAAGTTTCTAGTCGGGCAATGGGAGGGTAAAGGAGAAGGAAAATCTGGAATTTCAACAGTTAATCATGATTTTGAATTCATCATGAAAGGAAGATACCTTCATATGAGGACTAAAGCTACCTTTGAACCACAGGAGAAAAATCCTAAAGGAGAGGTTCACGAAGATTGGGGATTTTTCAGCTATGATGGATCAAGGAAAAAAATTGTGTTCAGACAATTCCATATTGAAGGCTTCATAACTCAGTATGTTCTTGAAGATACCTCTGAGGAGGGAAAATTAGTATTTGCGACCGAGCAAATAGAAAACGCGCCTCCAGGATTAAAGGCAAAGTTAACTTTTAGGCGCTTGGATTCCGACGGATTAGAGGTGAATTTTGAGCTTTCATTCCCGGGACGGGAGTTTGATTGTTACTCTCTAAATACTTTGAAAAGAAAGAGTAAATCCTGACTCCGCTCAAAATTCGCACTCCATTTCTGTTCTGGCGGGAGTCAGGATAAGAAAATCACTATAGCTTACACCTGATACTTAAAAGAGACTTTTACTTTTGCGCGATAAGCTGAAACTTTCCCCTCTTCTACTTTCATATCGAATTCAACAATTTCTGCAATCCTCAAATCCTTGAGGCTCTTGGCAGCTGTTTCGACGGCGCTTTTTTCGCCGCTTCTTCCCAGGAGTTGGGGCTTGTTCCAATAAGTTCGATTATTTTGTATGTGCTATCCATTGTTTCCCTCCTTTTCTAATATAATTAACCTGAATAATTCAGGCTAATTACCTGTGAACGGAGTGACTGTAAAACTTTCTTTTACATTTGTCAATTTTTTCGAATGAACAAAATTCAAATTAGGAAATAACATCTCTTCAGGAACTGTGATCATGGACTATTCGCCAGCCTTCTGGCATCCGCAGGAATATAATCGTAAACAATCCTTCTTCAGAAGAATCTTTAGACAGAAGCCGCCACCGGCCCAAAACATAAGCAATATCGTTTGACAAAACTTTAATTTCCATGTCAGTAAAGTCCAATTTTCCCCATTTTTCTCCTGAATAACTCTCTTTATAGCTCGCAAGTAGCGCATCCCAGCCATGAAGCCTTTTGTTTCCAGATTGAAACGTAAATTTTTCCGAATTCCAGTAATATTCCATGAACCCTTCTATATTTTCTTCATTCCATGATACCTTTTGTTGGTCAAGAATATCCGTAATCTCATTTTCTACGTTCTGGATATCTGGTCCAAACCCGCAACTGTACGTCATGAGAGTTACAAGCGACGCGATAACCATTAAAAGCAATGATTTTTTCAATTTTCCTCCTTACTTGAATGAAGATGGGTTTGATGAATCAAACCCCTACATGTTAGATTGTAAATATTAGCTGGCTCTCTTGCTTTTTATCTATTTTTGCATAGTGATCAAAAAAATTAAGCATTTCAGTGAGACTCTTGCCAGCCTTCATTTTCTCTCTTACTTTTTTTTCTATTATTTGAATATTTTGAGCTGTATCTAATATTTCAGCTGCCTCTTTTTCACTCATGACAATTATTCCGTCATCATCGCCAATAATGATATCCCCTTTTGAAACAGATACGCCGCCGCAATTTACTTTCTCTTGTACGGGAAAAATATTAGAAGATGTTCCTACCCTAGGAGTGATATACCTGGAGTAAACAGGAAAATTAATATTGCGTATTCCTTTCATATCGCGGCAAGCGCCATCTACGACTATCCCTGCCAGCTTTTTCCTTTGAGCTTCAAATGCGAATAATTCACCTACACAAGCTACCTTATCTCCTTCTGCATCAATTACCAAAACCTCATCTTCGCCTGAATCATGTAGAGCCTTGAGTACTGAAAGAAAATCGCGTTTACAATGAACGGTTCGGGCGATACCTATCATTTTTATACCCTGATTAATAGGCCGTATTTCAGGATCCATTACCCTCAACTTTTCATTTACGTCATAAATACAAGCTGTATCCAAGTTAGTTAATCTTTCTTTTATTTTTTTAAAATCCATGGTCCCTCCTTAGGATTTGATTTTTTTCGGTTTTATAATACCTCGTTCCTGACATAAAATTGCAGTTATTTTTATATATGTTATTGTGGCGCCGAAAACAAGTAAATTTTGTTAGTAAATATTTTGCACTTGATACTAATTTAAGTAAATGTATAATAGAGAAGAAAATAAATAAGTTCAGCATTTATTTTTTTTGATTAACCTGGATTATTCACGAGCTAATTGGCTTAATAAATAATTTAAACTAAAAATGTTCTCTAGCCTGGATTATTCATAAAAAATGCCGATTAATATAGATAGCTTCTTTTCGAATAAGTATTTATCAATGCAGGATCTGAAGCGGGCGTTCAAGTCGGTGATGTTTTTTATATCTATTCAGAAGGTGAAGCATTAATCGATCCAGATACGGGAATATCTCTGGGATCTATTGAATCAAAAATTGGCAAAATTGAAGTAACTAACAATAATCTAGGCAATGGCAAAGCATCTCAATGTATTATCCAAGAAGGAGAAGGATTTAAGAAAGGCGACCTGGTTCGCATCAAGTAACCAGCCGGTTATTGACAATTTTATTTATGCTGGCTAAAGATTAATGTTCAAGATTCAGAGTCATTAAGACTAGCAAAACATTCTGTTACTTTTCTTGCCTATTATTCTATGCGATTATCCTAAAAATTATCTTTTCTTCAAAAGACAAAGAAGCTATATACGGCGAAAATTCCATCAAACTACTGGAGATCATTCAATAGGGTTAAAGGAATATGTCTTTCCCAGGAAGGAAAGGCTTCCATCAGAATCAACAATAATGGCGCCGTAATCCGGGTATTTCTCCATGATTATTTCCGGCTCCTGGCTTACAAACACGGCCGTTGAGAGAGCATCACAAATAAGGGTCTCAGGCCCGCAGACTGTTACACTCTGCTTGCCTTGAGCAGGGTATCCTGTGCGCGGGTCAAAAACATGATGGTAGCGAAATCCGTTTTTTACAAAATATCTTTGATAATCACCAGTTGTAGCTGCTCCAAGGTCTGAGATTGATAAAATACCAAGGAAGCCGCTTTCTCGAGGGTGTTTTAGGCCGATATTCCAGGGTTGATCACTGGGATTGTTTCCCCAGCAGTAAAGGTCGCCTCCAGCATTAATAAAGCCGTTTGATATTCCCATCCGGACTAAAGATTTTGAAGCAAGGTCTATCCCAAAACCCTTGGCAATAGCTCCCCAATCAAGTCCCACGTCTGGCATAAGGATAAGAGTCGCATTTCTCTCTTCTATTTTTTCCATCCCGATGAGCTTTAAAGCAGATTTTATTTGCTCCGGAGCTGGCACAACATAGGATTTACTAAAAAATCCCCAAACCCGGGATAAAGGGGCTACTGTGATATCAAAACATCCGTTGGAGTCTTGATAAACTTTTAAAGCTCTTTGGAAAAGATCTAGAACTAGAGGAGATGAATAATCATCAGCTCCAGGTGAAAAAAGGGATTCAATTTCAGAAAATACCCGTTGCACTTCTTCTTGAGCGGATTTAAACGTGGAGGAAGAACAGAAGATATTTATCTCACAGATGGTATCAAAAGCAAGGATTGTTGATGTGTGCCACCTCTCCTTTACACCACAACCTGGGAGAAGAATGAGAGAGGCAAGCAGAAGGGTGCAGAGTTTTCTAGCCAATGGATGTATCGATATAACGGGAACCTTTTATTTCTAAGAGAAAATGGTTTGGGACGCAGATAATCCGTTCGCCAGCAAAAGATACCGGCGGAGAATGGAGACAGATTTTATGGCGGCAGGAGGATTCTGGAACCCAGGCTTTTCCATCTTTGACTCTGAGAGTTATTTCTCCTCCTCTGGTTCTGTAAGATTTAGTGACATTTTCTTTTAATGAGATCATCCCGAGTTTGCTTCCTTCTTTATACACAGAAACATATTTTCCAGAGAGGGGATGAGATGGTGCACTTTTAAATGAAACTGTTGTCAAACAGGAGGAGCGTCGTTGATTTTTATTCATTTCTCTCCAGAGAGAGTAGAGTTTACGAGATCTTATATCCCAAATTCTTCCTTCTCTTATTAAAGTGAAAGAAGGCAGAGTTTTTTCGTGAAGAGGGCTGAATGAAAGAGTCAAATCAGCTTGGGCGGGTGCTGGGGTATATGTTAAGCCTCTCTGAGAGAGAATTCGCCTTAGATCATTCTCATGGGGATGAGAATTGAGAAAGGCAAAGCTGTGTCCGTAGTTTGCGACGTAATCATGCAATTCTTCAAGGATTAAAGGTAAGAACTCTTCAGGATTATCTTCTATAAGGTAAAGCTCACAGGCGTTTTTCGTCTTTTTTGCTGCAAGGAATAAAGGTGTGAGGAAAGGAGTTATAACCACTTTTTTAAAAAATTCACGTCTCTCCATTGCCATCTCCTTCTTTATTATCTTAATAAACTCAACGCTAAGAATTCTTATCAAATTTTCATAAAAAGTCAAATAAAATTGATTTAAATTGGGGCCAGACCTTTCAAACTTTTACAACTTGGATATTTTGAAGTAACCTTATAAAGAACTGCGCCTTGAAACAAACTCCAAATAAAAAAAATATAAAAGTTTGAAAGGCCTGCCCCAAAGTATTGACACGCCCTCTAAATCTGTATATTTTAATTCTGATTAACCTGAATTATTCATGAAACAGCATATTTTAAAAGGGACTCCGGGATACCAAGAGGATTCAAGGAAGGAATAATATGGGATTATTTTATTATTCTGTATTATATTTTAATAGAGCAATATCTTGTATCTGTGAATGATTAATAGAAAAACCTATGATTTTCAATCCAAAATGTAAGGTAGGGGAAAGATGCTGAAAAAAACACTATTCTTTCTGGCTTTATGTCCAACCCAATTGCCTAAATATACTACGACTCAATTAACTTCTCTTGTCGTCTTGAGGATTCTGATCGGTTGGCATTTTCTTTATGAGGGCATCGTTAAAGTGCTTAATCCTTATTGGTCCTCGGCGGCGTTTCTTCTCGAGACAAAAGGGATATTTTCAGGCCTGGCTACATCGATAGTGGCAAGTCCTGCAGCCTTAGGAATAATTGACTTTTTAAATATGTGGGGATTGATTGTTATTGGATTGGGATTGATAGCAGGATGCTTGACTCGCATTGCAAGTATTTCCGGAATCGCTCTTTTATTTTTCTATTATGTTTTTAACCCTCCGCTTATCGGGTATACATACTCAACTCCTGTCGAAGGAAGCTATCTAATCGTTAACAAGAACTTGATAGAGATGTGTGCCTTGTTTGTACTGACAATATTTCCTACAGGAACAACCGTCGGATTAGACAGGTTGATTTTTTTAAAAAAGAAACCTGAGTAACAAATTCTGAAAATATTTTTTTTGGAGGAATTCGAATGAACCAGAAAAAAAATAAAAAATCCTCTGATAAGCCGGGCAAAAAGTCTGCCAAAAAGAAAAAGTTAACTGGTAAGATAAGCAAAAAACCCGCCAAAAAAGAAAAATTAATAGATAAGATAAGCAAAAAGCTCGCTAAAAAAGAAGAACAAATTAGTCTGGGGAAGGAAAAGACTTTCAAAATAGAAAAAGCAAATGGTATGGCGGACGAAAAGCCCACCAAAAAAGAAGACGTGAATCTCGAGCGCAGGGATATTCTCAAAGGACTAGCGACAATTCCCGTGTTTGGCCCGTTTTTATACGCCTTTTTAAAAAAGAAACTATCGGATGATTTCAAAAGAAAAGAGATCCTTGCGGAACTGGGTATAAGCAAGAAAGCACCCGCAGTTCTTCCCAAAACCGATCTGAAAAAACCCAGGGAACTCATAAGGCTGGGAATCATCGGTTTCGGAGGCCGGGGCGAAGCCCTCGTTCATGCTGCAGGCTTTGCTCATCCTGACTGGATAGAGAGAAAAAAGAAACAAGCTAAAGACAACAAACTGAATAAAGGCTTAGAAACTTTTTTAGCCCAGGAGGATTTGAATATAGCCCTGACCGGAGTCTGCGATGTGTTCGATGTAAGAGCAGAGAGAGGTATCGCTGCTTCCAAAAATGATATCAGGCCAGGTGGAGGCTCTGGATTATTAAAGGGAGCAAGACGTTATATTAACTACCAGGATCTGATCCAGAGCAATGATGTTGACGCTGTGATCATTGCAACTCCTGACCACTGGCATGCTCAGATGACGATCGATGCCGTTAACGCAGGAAAACATGTTTACTGTGAGAAGTGCATGACCAGGACTATTGATGAAACATTTAAAATCACTGAGGCCGTGAAAAACACTGGCAGGGTTTTCCAGTTAGGACATCAGGGTCGACAGCAGGATAGCTATATCAAAGCCAAGCAAATTGCGGAGAAGAATATTCTCGGAAAAATCACCCTTGTGGAGACAACGACAAACCGCAACTCTCCTGACGGAGCCTGGGTTCATGAAATTCACGACGAAGGAAGTCCTGAAACAATCGACTGGGAGCAGTTTCAAGGAGCCGCGCCCAACAAAGCGCCCTTCAGTCTGGAACGGTTTTTCCGCTGGCCCTGCTGGTTTGATTACGGAACAGGTCTCTCCGGTAATCTGTTATCGCATGAATATGATGCTGTTAATCAGATCCTGGAGCTTGGCATTCCTAAATCAGTAGTGGCTTCTGGCGGGATCTATTTTTTTCAAGACGGTCGTGATGTTCCTGATGTATTCCAGGCTGTGTATGAATATCCTGACAGGGATTTGACGTTTATCTACAGCGCAACACTCGCCAGCGGCAGAAAACGCGGGAAAATATTTATGGGCCATGACGCTTCAATGGAGGTCGGTTCCAGCCTGACAGTCACAGCTGACTGGGAATCGACACGGTATAAAGAAAAAATTATGAACAATATCATAAACACCTCATTGCCGCTATTCACTTACCAACCTGGATTAAAAGACATTGACACAGTCACTTCGGCAACAGAAAGATATTTTGCTACTCGAGGACTAATGTACACTCTTAGGGGAGGGAGGAGAGTTAATACAACTCATCTCCATATCAAAGAATGGCTTGACTGTATCAGGAATGGCGGGCAAACGAGCTGCAATATAGACCGCGGCTTCGAAGAAGCGATAACATGCCACATGGCAACTATTTCCTATCTGGAAGGACGCAAAGTAGAATGGGACCCATTGGACAAGAAAATCGTTTAAAATTTATGTAAATCATCATGATCAATATTGAACGTGCTATTGAAGACATAGGCCGGCTCAAAAAATATCAAAAAGATGAACTGCTTTTTAGTGCTCAACAAAAAGCTGATGGTTTGTACTATGTCCAGTCTGGAGAAATTCGTGTTTTTAAAATGGATGAGCAGGGAAGGGAAGTCGAAGTCGTTCGGCTTGAGGCTGGTGATTTTTTAGGAGAAGCTATATTGTTTGTATCTGCAGTATTCCCGTTTTTTGCCCAAGCAGTAAAGGATTCGCAGGTTTTGTTTTTTGATAAGAATAGAATCTTCAAAAAAATAGACGAAGAACCTTCAATAGCTAAATTCTTTTTAAACCTACTGGCCAGAAAATGCCTAATATTAAATAGAAGAATAGAAACTCTTGGGCTTCAAACAGTAAAAAAGAGGCTGATAAAATATCTGCTTTTAAATTGCTCAGGTGAGAAGCAATGTACGGTTGAATTAAGAACAAAAAAAGTAGAATTAGCAAAAATACTGGGCACAATCAGCGAAACACTATCAAGAAATCTTAAGCAGATACAGGATGAAGGCTTTATTGAAGTAGAAGGTAACAAGATTCATATAAAGGACTGCTCAAAACTACGATTAGAATTATTATCCTAAACTTCTTTTTACCCAAAAAATCACAGCTCTAAAAAAAATAATTTCTTGACTTAAGTCAAGGAATTTCTCTTGATTACTGCTTATCCTATAGATGTAAAGGCTTAATTCTCTTGTGTAGGGGCTTGATTCATCAAGCCCACCTTTTCAAGACTATATGTAAAGAGAATCTCAAAACATAAGGAGAGATTAATATGATAAAGAGAAAAATAATTGAGATCGATAGAGATAAATGCAATGGGTGCGGACTATGTACTGAAGCCTGCGCCGAGGGTGCCTTGGTGATGGACGAAGAAAACAAAGCTGTTTTGGCTAAGGAGATTTACTGTGACGGAATGGGAGTTTGCCTGGATGTCTGTCCTACGGATGCACTTAAAATAATAGAGAAAGAAAGCGAAGAGTATGATTCTGATGCCACTTACGAGCATGTCGTAAAAGCTCGCGGAAAAGAAGCAGCAGAACATGTTCACGGGATAGATAAAGAAGAGATGAGCGAAGGAAAAAAAGAGAAACCTTTAGCGCCTGATCTTCCTATGGGTTGTCCGGGCAGTATGGCTCGGGATATCCAGAGAAACCCAGTGTCGAGTGTAAACAATACAGCTGCGAGTGCAGAAACTGCACAATCGGGCCTATCAGAATTAAGCCAGTGGCCGATACAGCTTCACCTTGTTTCACCTTATGCTCCTTATTTCAAGGAAAGCGACCTTCTGATTGCGGCCGATTGTACTGCATTTGCCCTGGGAAGTTTCCACAGTAACCTGTTAAAAGGGAAAAAAATAATAATTGCCTGCCCGAAGCTGGATGACACGACCGGTTATGTTGAGAAGATAGCTGAGATTTTAAAAAATAATACTATATTTTCATTGACAGTAGCTATCATGACCGTGCCCTGTTGTGCAGGTTTATACAACATCGTGGAGAAGGCAGTAGAGCTTTCTGGAGCTAAAATAAACATAAAAAAGACAGTGATCGGTTTAGATGGAGAAGTAAATTCCTAAGCTATTCTTGTACGGATAACCATTCTTTAATAAGCTTATCGATCTTATCGCGAACCTCTCGAAATTTCTGCAATTTCTCCTCTTCAGTTCCTATCTGCATGACAGGATCTTCTAAATCCCAATGGATCCTTTCTCCCATGCCCGGGAACACAGGGCACTGCTTCTCCGCATTGGCACAAACAGTGATCAAATGGTCAAAATCTATTTTTCCTATGTATTCATCCACATTCTTGGAAGCATGCCCTTCTAAGTTAATCCCAATCTCTTCCATAACTCTTATCGTGCATGGAGCAATTCCTAATGGTCTTATTCCAGCGCTGTAGACTTCGAATTCATCGCCAGCATATTTCCTGAGAAACGCCTCTGCCATCTGACTTCGCGCAGAATTTCCGGTACAGATAAAAAGGACTTTTGCTTTCTTCATAACAAACTCTTTCTTAATTCTTAGTTTATCTCCATAAAACCCCGCCAATAACTCTTCAATAACAACAACAATAATTTATTATAACATCTCTCGGGATCTTAATGCTTCTTGAATTTCACGCACGTGATAAAAAATGGAAAAATGGAGCCTGGCCCCATTTTTTTAGGTACTTTCTATAAGTGACAATTTTGGAAATTTGGATAGACTATGATATTAATAATTCATTGTGGAGGCTATGATGAAAGCAACCAATCTTGAATTCGCTCCTGAAGGCTTAAGGTCCATCCTCAACTCTATGAATCGGCGTGAATTTTTATCAATAACTGCGGGAATTGGTGCATCAATGTTTCTTCTGCATCCACAGTTTACAAGTCTCTTATTAAGACATGAAAATCTTTATAGCGCCCGGGGAAAACCGCTGATAACTGCTCAGAACAAGGAGTCCAGGACAAGAGAAATATTTCATGCCATCATTAAACGAGCAAAAGGGGAGGAGTGGAGGTCCCTGCCCCTAGGCGAATGCATGGGAAACATTGGCCTGCTTTTTGTAGGAACAAAGTATGTCACAGGAACTCTTGAAGGAGAAGGACCGGAAGCATGCAGAGTAGATCTCACAGGATTAGACTGCATCACTTTTTTTGAAAACGTTTTATGTATTTCACGAATCTTAAAGAAAGACAAAACATCATTTGATGATTTTAAGGATGAAATTATTTTTACTCGATATAGAGAGGGGATACTGACTGATTATACTTCACGATTGCATTACACTTCTGACTGGATTTATGACAACGAGAAGAAAAAAGTAGTCAAGAATATCACAAAAGAAATCGGTGGAGAAGAATTTCCATTTAAAGTCTCATTCATGTCAAGAAATCCACATTTTTATCAGTCCCTGAAGGAATTTCCGGAATTTATAGAAACAATAGCTATGCTTGAAAAAGAAATAAATAAGCGCAAGCACTGGTATATTCCCAAAAGCAAGATCAAGGAAGCGCAAAAACATATTCAAACAGGAGATATTATTGCCTTGGCAACAAATAAAGAAGGCCTGGATTATGGACATACAGGTCTGGCTTATCAAGATGAGAGAGGAAAGATGAGATTTCTACATGCTTCACAAAAAAAGAAAAAAGTACTCCTGGATACAGAACTCTATGAATATATACAATCTATCAAGACACATGTGGGTATTACTATAGCAAGGCCATTAGAGGTTAAACAGGTGAAGTAGGGAATAGGGACGATAAGTTTTGATCTGATTTTGCACCTCATACTCTAAAAAACTGCAGCATGATAATCCCAATGATCGCCGCCACAATAAGATAATAGATCATCGGGATTAATGTTTTGCGGATGATTAGACCCTCCCTTCCCAGAAGGCCGACAACTGCCGATGCGGCGACGACATTATGAACACAGATCATATTCCCGGCAGCACCTCCAACAGCTTGAAGAGCGACCATTACACCCGGAACTGCACCTATCTTGAGGGCAGTGACAAATTGAAAAAGGGAGAACATCATGTTGCTGAAGGTATTGCTTCCTGCAACAAAAGCTCCCATTGCTCCTATTACAGCGGCAAAGGCGGTCCAGCCTTCTCCCAATAAAGCCGCTGCAGCACTGGCCAGCACAACAGGCATCTTGTCCAATCCTCCGGAGACTCCACTGTTAATAAAAACCTTGACCATAGGCACTGCAAACCCGAGAGCAATAGCAGGACCGAGAAGCATTCTAAAAGAACGATTTACAGCCCTCTTGACCTGTCTATTCGACATCTTATGAATGAGGATTGTCATAACAGTCACAACTAAAAATATAAAGCCAGGTAAATAGAAAGGTTGAAAGCCAGTACTGATAGAAGTCTGGAAAATATTTGTCCACTTTATTGAAACAGAAGCCAGGGCATTTTTCAGAAGAGGCCAGAGGCGGCTGAAAAGGAGAAGAAACGCAACAAGAATATAGGGAAGCCATGACATAAAAATACTCATTTCCGATTTTGAAATTTGTGGGTTGTCTCCTTGGTTTCTTCTTGTTCTTGGGGACTGTCCCCAATTTTTCCCCGATTCCGAATCATGCCTTCCCTCTATCTCTTGCCCCATCCAGTCTTGAGGCCACGTTTCTTTTGCCGGAAAATCCCAGACTTTCCTGGGCATAAGAAACCCTATCTTTGCCAGAGGGACAACGATTAAAAGTCCCAGGAGAGATCCTACCAGTGAAGGGAACTCTGGTCCCAGGAATACCCCAGTCAGGGTATAAGGAACTGTAAAACAGAGACCTGCAAAGAGGGCAAAAGGTAAAATGGAAAGGCCTTCCTTCCAACTTCTATTTTGGCCGAAAAAACGGGTCATCATAATTACCAGGATTATAGGAATAAGAGTTCCGATGATTCCGTGAATAATAGCCACCTTTCCTCCGATTGAATTCAAATAGGGAGCAAAATCTAAATTGTGTGTGTTCAAATAGTTTACGACTTCAACTTGCCCGCTTAATCCTGCGTTGACACCGATCAGGATTGGAGTGCCAACCGCTCCGAAAGAAACGCAGGTACTCTGGATAATCAAAGATACCATTACAGCCGCCATGGCTGGAAAACCAATGGCCACTAACAGAGGGGCCGCGACAGCAGCAGGTGTCCCAAAACCAGCAGAGCCTTCGATGAAAGAGCCGAACAGAAAAGCAATAATTATCGCTTGGACGCGGCGATCAGGGGAAATGAGGAACATGCTCTTCCTGATAGAGAAAATTGCGCCGCTTTCCTGCTGGAGATTCAAGAGAAGAATGGCACCCAGGATAATATAAAGAATTGAGGCCGCTGTAAGCAGACCATCGATAGAAGCAGCAGCTAACTGAGAAAAAGGGACTTTCCAGACTGTGAAAGCTAAGAAGCAGGTAATAAGATAAGCAATAGGCATGGCTCTTGTTGCCGGCCATTTAAAAAGAACTATAAGCCCGAATACTGAGATTATAGGCAAAAGAGCAAGAAGAGCTAAGATACCCAGACTCATTCACAGATTCCTTCAATTAGCATCATCGTTGACTTCATCTAATTCCTCGACTTTATAAATCAACCAGAACTTCATGTCAAATAAATCTCAGTATCTTGGTTTGTCACAGCAACGTGATAATTTCCGGTTTGGGCAAAGCAAAAATTTCCGGTTTTTAGAAAATCGTGTAAGGTTCTTCTTTGTGAAGACAAACAAGGAGAACCGACATGAGAGAGGATTTTATCACGTTGAGCAAAAGAGAGA
>DRHQ01000011.1 GCA_011049545.1 Candidatus Aminicenantota bacterium
CAGCCCTGATTTAGTGACGACCCAACAAGAATATCTTCTCGCCCTTGAAACGCTAGAAAAGGTTAAAGGAGGTCAGAATGAAGTAACAATCCGGGGGGCTGAGTCTTTAGTCGAGGCTTCTAAAAGAAGGCTTCTCCTCTGGGGAATCAGTGAAAAACAGATAGAGGAATTGACTCGGAGGAAAAAGACAAATACCCATATGACTATATATGCTCCTCTCGGAGGAACGGTTATCCACAAGAATGCACTGGAAGGAAAGTATGTGAAAGAAGGAGAAAATCTGTACAAAATTTCTGATCTTTCCAACCTTTGGATGCTGGCTGATATCTACGAATACGAAATGGCCTGGGTTAAGAACGGGCAAAAAGTAGAGATTACTACCCCTGCTTATCCAGGCGAGAAATTTGAAGGGAAAATAGCTTTTATTGATCCTTACTTAAGCCAGAAAACCCGTTCTGTGAAAGTGAGAGTGGATGTGCCCAACCCTCGGTTGAGGTTAAAGCCAGGAATGTATGTCAATGCGCTGATAAGGTCTTCTATTGACGAAGGTGTTCATGGACCCGGAAAGGTAATCTACACCTGTTCGATGCATCCAGAAGTTATATCTGATAAGCCAGGGGAATGTCCGATTTGCGGAATGTTTCTGGTGAAAAAAGAGCTGGCTTCTTCAGGTTCAGTTCTGGCTGTCTACAAATATGCAGTTCTGGATACGGGTGTAAGAAAACTTGTTTATGTCGAGAAAGAGAAAGGAATCTATGAGCCAACTGTGGTTGAAATCGGCTCCGAAGCCGTAGCTCTGGTCAACGGTCAAAAGAGAAGATTTTATGTCCTTAAGGCCGGGCTTTCTGAAGGAATGAGAGTCGTTTCTCAGGCCAATTTCCTGATTGATTCCCAGAGCCAGCTTACTGGACAGGCAGGAGCTGCTTATGGTGGGGCCTTAACGGAAAAAGAGAAAGAAAAAGCTCCGCCGTCAAAGCATATTCATTAAAAAAATAAAATTTTTTGGGCGAAACACATTTAATGATGAGATAGGAGATTTAGATGATCAACAAAATTATCGAATATTCACTTCGGAATAAATTTCTAGTTATCGCTTTTTTTCTCTTAATCATCGGCTGGGGCTTCTCGGCTTTAAACAAAACTCCCATCGATGCGATTCCTGACATTGGAGAAAACCAGCAGATCGTATTTGTCGATTGGCCGGGAAGAAGTCCGAAGGATATAGAGGACCAGGTAATTTACCCTCTTACAATCAATCTGTTGGGGATTCCGGGAATGAAGGTGATTCGTTCCAATTCTATGTTCTCTTTTGGAATGATAAACATTATCTTTGAAGATTGGGTGGATTTTTACTGGTCAAGAACAAGGATTTTAGAAAGGTTGAATTTCGCCCAAAAGGATCTGCCGCAGGGAGTCTTTCCCCAGCTAGGCCCAGATGCTACAGCTTTAGGACAGGTATTCTGGTACACAGTTGAAAACGGATACTATTGCCCTGATCATCCCAAATTGCGGTACCAGGAGCCCGGAAGATGCTCTGAGGATGGAAAAGAGCTTGTTCGTTCTGACTATAATTTAGGGGAACTTCGTTCTTTACAGGATTGGTATGTTCGTTATCAGCTTAATGCAGCTAAGGGTGTTTCTGAAGTAGCCAGTGTAGGAGGTTTTGTCAAACAATATCAAATCGATGTTGATCCCAATAAACTTCTTGCTTTCAACGTCAATTTGCACAGTATGTTCAACGCTGTCCGCAACAGCAACATCGATGTCGGAGCCAAAGTCATCGAGGAAGGAGGAGCCGAGTTTATCGTTCGCGGTCTTGGGTTTATCAAATCAATAGAAGATATTGAGGATATTGTGATTGGGTCCCATGATGGAGTTCCTGTTTACGTCAAAAATGTAGCGGAGGTGATCCTCGGTCCCGCTTTTAGAAGGGGAGCTCTGGATAAAGAAGGAACTGAGGTGACAGGTGGTGTGGTTTTAATGAGATATGGAGAGAATCCTTTAAAAGTTATCGAAGGTATTAAAGAGAAAATTAAAGAGATCACTCCAGGTCTTCCTCCTGGCGTCCAGATTGTGCCTTTTTATGACCGCACCCACCTTATAAACCGAGCAACAGATAATTTAAAACACACACTCTTGGAAGAGATTATTGTTGCAGGCGTAATTATTTTATTATTCTTAGGTCATTTCAGAAGCAGCCTTATTGTTTCTATAGCACTTCCTATGGGAGTTCTGATTTCCTTCCTCGTCATGTATTATCTAAAAATTCCCTCAAATATCATGTCTTTAGGAGGGATAGCTATTGCTATTGGAGTCATGGTTGATGCCGGAATTGTGATGACTGAAAACATATCCCGCCATCTTGCTTCTTCTCGAGAGAAGAGATTGACCACAGTGATTATGGCTTCTAAAGAAGTTGGTTCAGCCATCTTTTTTGCTATCCTTATTGTTGTTGTAGCCTTTATTCCTGTATTTTCCTTAAGAGGGCAAGCAGGAAAACTTTTTACTCCTTTAGCCTTTACCAAAACATTTGCCATGCTCGGGTCAGCGGTCTTGGCAATAACCCTTATCCCTGTTCTCTGTTCCCTTTTCTTGAAAGGAAAAATGCGTCCCCCAGAAAAAAATTTACTGAATCGAATCATGATGCGTCTTTATGAGCCGGTGCTTCGGTTTTCGTTAAAGCATAAAATAATTGTCCTCCTCATTGCTTTAATTATTCTGGGAGTAAGCTATTTCCCTTTTTCTGTAATAAAGAGTGAGTTTATGCCTCCTTTAAATGAAGGGGATTTGCTGTTTATGCCCGTCCTTCTCCCTGGAGCTTCTCTTACTACGGTTATGGATGTCATGAAAAAGCAAGATATGATACTAAAATCATTTCCTGAAGTCGAAATGGTCGTTGGGAAGTTAGGCAGAGCAGAATCACCTACTGATCCAGCTCCCGTATCGATGATTGAGACAATTGTTAGATTAAAGCCAAAAAAGATGTGGCGAAAGGGAATGACGCGCCAGAAATTAATAAATGAGTTTAATGATGCCTTGAGGATTCCTGGAGTAAGTAACATCTGGACTCAGCCCATTCGCAATCGAATCGACATGCTGGCCACAGGGATTCAAACACCTATCGGCGTAAAAGTTTTTGGAGAAGATTTAGAAAAAATCGAGGAATTAGCGATTAGAGTTGAAAACATTGTGAGAGAAATCCCTGGAGCACGAAATCCTTATGCGGAAAGAATTGGCAACAAGCCTTACATAGAGATCGAAATAGACAGAAAGGAAGCAGCTCGCTATGGTGTAAAAGTGGGGGACATCCAGCACTTAATCATGACAGCTATTGGCGGGATGAATGTCACCACAACGGTGGAGGGAAGAGAACGTTACCCGGTTCGAATAAGGTATATGCGAGAGCTCAGGGATAGCTTTGAAGCCATGGAGAGAATCTTTGTTCCTACTCCTTCGGGGGCCCAAATTCCCCTCAGTCAACTGGCAGTGATAAAAAAGGTGCCGGGACCAGCCAAAATAGCTGGAGAAAACACGATGCCTTATGTGAGGGTTTTTGTCGATGTCAATACAGATGAGGTGGGTATTGTGGATTTTGTCAATCAGGCTCAAAAGGCAGTCAGAGAAAAACTGGATCTGCCCCAAGGTTATTATATCTCCTGGAGCGGCCAGTATGAGTATGAAATGCAGGCGCGCAAGCGGTTGATGACAGTCGTCCCTATCTGTATCTTTGTCATCTTTCTTTTGCTCTACATAAAATTCAAGACGGTTTCTGCGGCGTTGATCTTGATTTTCTCCCTTCCATTTGCTTTTGTAGGAGGCGTCTGGCTTCAATTCCTTCTGGGGTTTAAGTTCAGTACAGCAGTCTGGGTGGGCTATATTGCCCTTTTTGGAGTGGCCGTTGAGGATGGAGTAGTGATGGTGGATTTCCTGATTAAATATTGCCGAAAGAGCACG
Source organism: Candidatus Aminicenantota bacterium (assembly GCA_011049545.1). GTDB lineage: Bacteria > Acidobacteriota > Aminicenantia > Aminicenantales > Aminicenantaceae > SOIV01. The sequence continues at coordinate 3,955 of DRHQ01000011.1, forward strand.
GATATTGTGGAAAGTGTAGTTAAGGCAGCCTTGCTGAGAGTAAGGCCTATAATAATGACAACAGCTACAACCATTCTGGCTCTTCTTCCTATTTTAATGAGCACAGGAACCGGTTCAGAAATAATGAAGCCCATAGCTGCACCTACAGTGGGGGGGATGGTTACAGCTACTGTATTAAATTTAATCCTGGTGCCTGTTGTTTTTTCCTGGGTTCTACAAGGCCGATTGAGAAAGGAAAAAGATATGGAGAATGAGGAGGAATGATTTTGGCTCAGAAAAAGAAAAATTTTACCAGAGAACGCCGTAAAGCCCCTTGCTTTAGCAATGGGGATATAAGGCGCTTACCGCAGAGCAGCAGCAGTTTGTAGTTGTATTATGCACCAAAATGGTATGTAATAAAAACATGGAATTATGATCAAACAGTACATAGAA
>DRHQ01000012.1 GCA_011049545.1 Candidatus Aminicenantota bacterium
ATAATCCCTGAGTTAGAATGCTGAAAAGGAATATCAAGATAAGAGCAGATTCTCCCCTCCTGCTTAAAGAGCTTCTGAAGGTTCAAGAAATCGAGTGGATTCGCATCCTTTATGGTTATCCCGAAGAAATAAGCGACTCCCTTTTAGGAGTAATGCAGGAGGAGAGAATCTGCTCTTATCTTGATATTCCTTTTCAGCATTCTAACTCAGGGATTATAAAAAAAATGAAAAGAGGGATGGACGGGAGAAGGGCGCTCAAATTCATCCAAAAATTAAGGGAAAAACTCCCTGATATTGCTCTTCGGACATCTCTTGTGGTCGGATTCCCGGGTGAAGGCGTGAAAGAATTCGAGGACCTGGAAAAATTTATTCAAGAAGCCAGATTTGATCATTTAGGGGTCTTTACTTATTCAAAAGAAGAGGGAACTGATTGTTTCGACCTCGGAGATCCTGTTAAAGAAAGCATGAAGAAGAAAAGAAGAGATAAAATCATGGCAATTCAGTCAGAGATATCTTTCGAGAACAACAAAAAATACTTAAACCAGAGCCTTGACGTCTTGATTGAAGGAATTCCTAAGGAAAATCCCGACATATTGATCGGCCGGGGGAGATTCCAGGCTCCTGAAGTCGACGGCATGATTCTCATCGACGCCCCCAGGAAATGGGAAAAAATGGTTAACACGATTCAAAAGGTTGAAATCACAGGTGGGGATGTATATGATTTATACGGAAAACTTGCTAAATGAAATCTTTATCAAAAATCATTGCGACCTTTTTCGGAGTCGGATATTTTCCGGTTGCTCCGGGAACTTTAACAAGCCTGATTGTAGTTCTGCTTTATAAATTCTATCTTCATAGTCTAAGCTGGCCCTTTTACCTCCTGCTGCTCGTCCTTCTGTTTTCAGTAGGAATCTTCACCTCTACAAAATATTCATTAGAGATAAAAAAGCATGATCCTCGAAGGATAGTGATTGATGAAGCATTCGGCCAGCTTCTTGTTCTCTTCCAGATAGGAGAATCCTGGGGAACAGGCTGGCTTCCGCTTCTATCCTGCTTCCTCCTTTTCCGCATTTTTGATATTATTAAACCCTTTCCCATAAAAAAAGTTGAGACGCTCCCAGACGGATGGGGAATCGTTATGGATGACCTTGTGGCTGCGGTTTATGCAGGAGTGATCATTAATCTCTACTTGCTTTTAAAATTCTACTTTCTTTAAATATGAAACCTAAGAAAAATCTTAAAATCGAGATAATGGCCATAGGATCAGAACTTCTCACCCCATACTTCCAGGACACCAATTCCCTCTTCCTTACAGAGCGTCTGAACGACCTTGGAATGGAAGTTTCTTATAAAACAATAGTCGGAGATGACTGGGATGATCTCGCCCTCTCTATCAAACAGGCCCTTTCCCGCACAGATGTCATTATAGCCATAGGTGGCCTTGGTCCGACCCAAGATGATAGAACTCGAGAGGCTTTCGCCACAGTCCTCGAGCGAAAGCTCATTTTCAACAAAGAACTTCTCCAAAAAATAGAGGGAAGGTTTAAACACCGCGGACTCTCAATGCCGGCAGTAAACAAAAAGCAATCTTATGTCATTGACGGAGCAGAAATTCTTGAAAACAGAAACGGCACAGCCCCAGGCCTCTGGCTCGATACAGGATCGAATAAAATAATACTTCTCCCCGGACCTCCCCATGAACTCAAACCAATGTTCGATGAGTCAGCCTGTCCGCATCTTCAAGAATTCAAGACAGATTACACGGCTCGCAAAGTCTTGAAAATCACAGGATTGACTGAATCCAAGATAGATACCCTCATCCTGGATCTCTATCCTGATAGTCCTTATCTTAGAATGACTATTCTCTCCCATCCAGGCCAGATTGAAATCCATCTTAGCAGTCATTCTAAAAAAAGTCAGGAACAGGCAGACAAGAGAGTACAAAAATTGGAAACAAATATACTGGAAAGGCTCAAAGAGAATGTCTTCTCGGCTTCCGGTGAAGAACTCGAAGAAGTTGTTGGAAATCTTTTGCGACTCAATAAAAGAACTCTAGCTGTAGCCGAATCCTGTACCGGAGGTCTTCTTGGTCATCGTTTGACAAATGTCCCCGGAAGTTCGGATTATTTTTTACTAGGAGTAGTTGCCTACAGCAATAAAGCAAAAATCAACGCCTTAGGTGTTTCCCCGTCTTTGATAGAAAAATACGGAGCAGTCAGCTCTCAAGTTGCTGAAGCTATGGCCCAAGGAATAAGGGAAAAAGCACGGTCAAATCTCAGCCTTGCTGTAACCGGGATAGCAGGTCCCACGGGCGGAACTCCTGAGAAACCAGTAGGCCTTGTCTATATCGCCCTGGCCTGGGATAAAGGATCAAAATTGAAAAAGAATCTCTTTCTAGGAAATCGGGATAAAATAAAATATCAGTCCAGTCAAAAAGCCCTGGACATGGTGCGAAGGCATCTTGCTAAAAACAAAAAAAAGAAAAGAGCCCTGAAATGAGAGCTTTCATCGCCATTAACCTTGATCCGGAGATCAAAAAAGCTCTTTCCCTTCTCACTGAAGAGCTGGATAAAGGACATAAAAATATCAAGTGGGTCAGGCATGAAGGAATGCATCTCACTTTTAAGTTCTTAGGTGAGATCGGCAGAGAGAAAGTTCCAGAGATTGAAAATGTCTTGACGATGATTTCAAAAAATCATGAATCTTTTTCCATGAAATTTAAAGGGACAGGCTCCTTCCCCTCAGGGATGAAGAATCCAAGAGTGCTCTGGGTTGGAATCGAAGTAGAAAAAACTCTTACTGCTCTTCAATCTAAATTGGAAGGAGAGCTTGAAAAATTGGGTTTTCCAAGAGAGCGGCGAAAATTTCACGCACACCTGACGCTCGGAAGAGTCAAAAGTTTATTTAACATAAAGGAGACCCTTTCGCTCGTTGAAAAATACAGGGATAGAGATTTTGGAGAAATGAACGCAAAAAAAATCAGCTTTATCCAGAGTACTCTCAAGCCTACGGGAGCCGAGTACTCTATTCTTTCTGAATTCGAACTTAAATGAAAATAACTTTTGTCATCCTCTCTTATCTTCTCGGATCCATCCCCATGGGGTATATCTTCTTCTATATCAGTGAAAAAAAAGATATCCGTAACTTTGGAAGTCATAGCACGGGTGCCACAAATTTACTTCGCCTTAAAGGATGGAAGTTTGCTCTTCCGGTCTTAGTGATAGATTTTCTCAAAGGATTCCTCCCTGTTTTTTTTGCGCTGAAATTTTTTCAGGATAAACAATTTGCCCTGATTTGCGGATTTTTAGCGGTTTTAGGCCACTGTTTCCCGGTATATATAAAGTTTAAAGGAGGAAAAGGAGTAGCAACCACGTTCGGTGCCTATTCTATTTTGGCTTTCAAGCCTTTTCTACTCTGTCTGGTTGTATTTTTAATCGTTAGCAAAACGAGCCGGTATGTTTCCCTGGGCTCCCTTCTTGCTACTCTGAGTTATCCCATCTTTATATTTCTTTTTAACGTAGAACCTGAAATTGCCTACTTGAGTTTTGCGCTTTTCTTTTTAATCATGTTGATGCACAGGGATAACATTGAAAGACTCGTTCAAGGGAAAGAAAGGAAATTAGGGGAGAAAATAAAATGAAAGCAAGTGTTATTGGCGGCGGCAGCTGGGGAAGTGCTCTTTCCCTTCATCTTGGCTGCCTTAACATCAAAACCAAGCTCTGGATAAGAGAGAAAGATGTTTATGAAGAAGCGCTGCAATATAAAGAAAACCGAACTTTTTTGCCCGGATTTGTCTTTCCTCCTTCAGTTTCCTTTTTCAATGACCTGAAAGAAGCTGTGGCATCTTCAGACATTGTTTTCATCGCCGTCCCATCCAAATTCTGCCGGGGGGTTTATGAGGAGCTCGCTTCGCATCTCTCTTCCAATCATATGATTATCAGCCTTACAAAAGGGATAGAAGAGAAATCGCTAAAAAGGATGAGCGAAGTGATGGAGGAAGTATTTTCTCCTTTCTTTGTTCCCAGAATTGCTGTCCTTTCTGGTCCTAGTTTCGCCAGGGAAGTTGCCGCGCATCTTCCCACCGCAGTAGTCTTAGCTTCAAAAGATCAGGAAATGGCTAAAAAACTCCAGCAGCTTATCTCATCCCACACTTTCCGCACCTATACGTCGGATGATATAATAGGAGTGGAACTTTCCGGAGCCATTAAGAACGTTATTGCCATAGCAGCTGGAATCTCAGATGCCCTTAAGTTCGGCAGTAATTCAATAGCAGCTTTAATAACAAGAGGGATGGCTGAGGTGACAAGATTAGGTGTAAAAACAGGAGCTAGGATGGAGACTTTCTCAGGATTAGCCGGCATCGGGGATCTCGTCCTCACTTGTACAGGAAAATTGAGCCGGAACCGGTATACAGGCCTTGAATTGGGGAAGGGAAAATCTCTCCCAGAGATAGTCTCCACCATGAAAATGGTAGCTGAAGGGATCATCACAACTCTTTGTGTTCACCAACTGGCGAAAAGGGAAAAAGTGGAAATGCCTATCTGCGAGCAGATTTATCAAGTACTATACAAGAAAAAAGATCCCAGAGCTGCTCTTCAGGACCTGATGATGAGAAAACTGAAAAGTGAATATAAGATTTGAAAGGAGTAAGAAAATGAGATACAAACTAATATTTATCATTTTCATCTGTCTGAATTTTATTCTTTGTGCTTCGGCTCAGAAAAAAATTGATGATGCAAGAAATAATGATCTTCAATACCAGTATAATATGGGCCTCTTCTACCTAAACCAGGGTATTGTTAATGAAGCCATTAAATTTCTTAACAGGGCCCTCGAGCTCAATCCCCGCTATGATCTCGCCTTATATTCTCTTGGCTTATCACACTCAATGAACGGAAACCTCGAGGAATCTGTAAAACATCTCCAAAATTGTATTAAGATTAATCCCACCTTAACCGATGCCCGCAACGCCCTCGGAGCTATTTACCAGGAGATGGGCCTCCTCGATCAAGCTGAAAAAGAGTTCAGGATTGCTATATCAGATGAAAAATATAAATCCAAGGATAACTCCTATTATAACCTGGCAAGAATATACATGGTGAAGGGCAACCTTAAAGAGGCCTTGAAACATGTTGAATGGGCTCTTGAAATAAACAGGCGCATGGTCATGGCTCAAAACCTTAAGGGCATTATATATGAAGGCTTAAACGATTTTAAAAAAGCGATTGATAGCTACAGGTTAGCCCTGGATACACTTAGTGAGGACGCAAGAGAAAAGGATGTAGATATCAACTTCAATCTTGCAGTTACTTATTTCAAAAACAATGAATTCGACAAGGCAAAGGAAATATTTGAAAAGATATCAAAAAGATTCATCGATCCTGCAAAAAGAGCGGAAATCGATCAATACCTAAAGCTGATTAAATAAAATACTTGTGTAGGTGTTTGATTTATCAAACACACATTACAATTATTCATATAACTAAAAGGTGGGCTTGATGAATCAAGCCCCTACAATTTATCTTCACAATTAAAGGTGTGGGCTTGATGAATCAAGCCCCTACAATTTATCTTCACAATTAAAGGTGTGGGTATTATGAATCAAGCCCCTACAAATATTAAATAGGGGTTGACCCCTTATGTTCCTTCCTGCCAGCTGGTAAGATATTTCTTCTGTTCAGGAGTGAGTCTATCAATTTTTGTTCCAAGAGCTTTAAGCTTCAGGCGGGCGATCTCATTATCGATTTTTTCCGGAACCCCATAGACTTCGCTCTGTAAACTTTTCCCTTTTTTATTCAGATATAAAACACTGAGCGCCTGGTTGGCAAAACTCATATCCATGACCGTGGCCGGATGCCCCTCTGCCGCAGACAGGTTTATCAACCGTCCTTCAGCCAGGAGATAAATTTTTCTTCCATTCTTCAAGCTGTACTCTTCGACAAAATCTCTTATTTTTCTCTTTTTTTGTGACATCTTCGCCAAGGTGGGGATGTCGATCTCGACATTAAAATGGCCAGAATTGGCAACAACAGCTCCATCTTTCATCCTCGAGAAATGAGCTCTATTTATGACATCCCTGTCTCCGGTGGCTGTGACAAATACATCGCCGATCTTAGCTGCCTCTGTTAGAGGCATAACCTGAAAACCATCCATGACAGCTTCTAAGGCTTTAAGAGGATCCACTTCGCAGATAATAACCTTTGCTCCTTCTCCTTCTGCTCTCATGGCTATTCCGCGGCCGCACCATCCGTAGCCCGCAATTACAAAATTAATTCCTGCTAAGAGAATATTTGTCGCCCGGAGAATTCCGTCTATTGTACTTTGTCCTGTTCCATACCGGTTGTCAAAGAGATGTTTTGTTTTGGCATCGTTTACCGCGATTATAGGATAACGAAGGACTTTATCCCTGGCCATGCTTTTAAGGCGAATCACACCTGTAGTTGTTTCCTCTGTTCCTCCGATGACATGTTTAAGAAGGTTTTTTCCTTGGGAATGCAAAGCAGACACAAGATCAGCCCCATCATCCATGGTTATCTGAGGTTTTTGTCCGAGAGCCTGGTTAATATGCTTGTAATAGCTCTTATTATCCTCTCCCTTTATGGCAAAAACAGGAACATTATCATGCTTCACCAGTGATGCAGCGACCTCATCCTGGGTGCTGAGGGGGTTTGATGCGCAAAGGGCTACTTCCGCTCCTCCCTTTTTTAAAGCTATCATCAGGTTGCCGGTTTCACTGGTCACGTGCAAACAAGCTGAAATCCTGATTCCCTTGAGAGGCTTTTCTTTGGAAAATTTCCCTTCTATTAAACCAAGAACAGGCATGAATCTTGCCGCCCATTCCATCTTAAGCTTCCCCTTTTCTGCAAGCTTCAAATCTTTAACATCATAATCCATTCTCTTCTCCATTTTTATCTTTTGTCATTCTTTTCTTTTATCTTATAGCCCCGCATCTCTCTTTAAAAATTTGGCTTTATCAAGTTTTTCCCAGGTGAATTCTTTCTCTGTGCGACCAAAGTGCCCGAAACACGCTGTCTTTTTGTAGATAGGCCGGAGCAAATCCAAGGTTTTGATCATCCCTCTTGGAGCAAGATCGAAATGCGCTAGAATTAATTCTTTTATTTTATCCTCTGAGATTTTTGCTGTGCCAAAAGAGTCCACCATTAACGAGACTGGTTGAGCCACACCGATGGCATAAGCCATCTGCACTTCTATCTTATCGGCAATCCCGGCAGAGACCAAATTTTTAGCTACGTATCTCGCCATATAGGAACCAGAGCGATCCACTTTTGTCGGATCCTTTCCAGAAAAGCATCCTCCTCCGTGGCTTCCGACTCCACCATAGGTATCCACAATAATCTTACGGCCTGTAACTCCTGAATCCGCAAAAGGACCTCCCTGTTCAAAACGGCCTGTCTCATTAATAAAAACCTTTGTGTTCTTATCAAACATCTCGGGCGGAATGATCTCCTTTATAACAGCAAGCTTGATATCTTCCCTCAAATCACTCATTTTGACTTCAGGATTGTGCTGGGCAGCGATCACAACTGCTTCCACTCTTTTGGGAGTGCTGCCTTCGTATTCGACAGTAACCTGAGATTTTCCATCAGGTCTGAGAAAATCCAATATTTTTTCTCTTCGCACCTGGCTCAGCCTCCTTACGAGTTTATGAGCCAGCATAATAGGCATGGGCATGAGTTCTTCTGTCTCCCTGCATGCGTATCCGAACATCAGGCCTTGGTCCCCAGCTCCTTGTTTATGGTCCTCTGTCTCATCGACTCCTCTGGCTATGTCAGGAGATTGTTCATGGATCGTAGAGAGGACGGAGCATGTCTGGTAATCAAAACCGTATTTTGCCCTTGTATATCCTATTTCTTTGATAGCTTTTCTGACGACCTTTTGGAACTCGCAATAGCCTTCGCTTGTTATTTCACCTGCGATTAGAACAAGGCCAGTTGTTACCAACGTTTCGCAGGCCACACGGCTGTGGGGATCCTGACCTATAAGATCGTCGAGTATGGCATCAGAAATCTGATCGCAAACCTTATCCGGATGACCTTCGGTCACAGATTCAGATGAGAATACATGTTTTCCTTCTTTACTCATATATCACCTCATTTGGCTGATAGAAGAATCGAATTGGTTAGCAAAGAAAATTAACACAAAAGACCTTAATTTTCAATTAAAAAAGAAGACGAGTACGCATTTCCATTTCCATGATTGGAGATGCTTCCAGAGACGAAAAAGTAGCCTACCCCTTTTTTCTTTGGCAAGGGATTGATTCGTCTTGTGTAGATGCTTGATTTACTAAACACATATTTTTTCATACAATAAAATCGACAGGCATGATAAATCATGTCCCAATTGTCCAATCTCTGCATTTGAATTTAAGTTAATATTTGTGTTATTTTTAAGGCCTCCTAATTCGAGCAATGTCTGAAGCCCTTAGATTCAAAAACAAATTACTGATACTCGGCTTATATCTGTTTCTCCTTCTGGGGAATTTTCCTGCTCACGGTCAGGATAAGCAACGTCATTCATTCCCTATCAAGCAATATAAATTAGGAAACGGGCTGCAGGTTATTCTCTCTGAAGACTATTCTTTGCCTGTTGTCTCGGTCGTAGTTGCCTACAATGTGGGTTCCATTAATGAATCGCCAGGAAAGACAGGTTTAGCCTATTTGTTGGAGAACCTGATGTTCCAGGGTTCACAAAATATAGGACGGATGCAGCACATCAGTTTTATCCGCAGAACCGGAGGGAACCTGAACGCCACAACAACAGAAGACAAAACCATCTTCCAACAAACAGTACCTTCTCACCAGCTTGCCCTGGTACTCTGGCTTGAATCTGACCGGATGAAATCTCTTGAGATTACTGCAGCAAACGTAGAACAAGCCAAGGAGGCACTTATTGAAGAGATTCATCAAAGGAAAGCAACCGAGCTTTATCTTGAAAGCTCCTTGACTTTTGACAGGTTACTCTACCCCAATCTTGCTTACAGTCATCCTGTTATCGGGAACGAAGCTGACGTGAGGAACCTTACCGTAGAAGACGTTAAGGACTTCTACTCCACATTTTATACACCCAACAATGCTGTGCTCGCTATTGCCGGAAATATTGATAAAAGGAAAACAGAGGAGGATATCCGAAAGTACTTTTATACTATTCAAGAGGGAAAAGATATCCCTCTTCTGTCTTCTTTAAAATCATCAGGTAAAAAAACGACTGTAATCTCAAAAGAATCTCTTGCTCCTTTGCCTGGCTTTCATATAGGTTACAGGATCGCTTCTCCCTATTCACAGGATTTCTATCCCCTTAAAATTATTGAATATATTCTTTTGCGTGGCGTAACATCTCGTCTATACAAAAAATTGATCAAAAGAATCCGGATTGCCAGATCTTTAAGCGGAAGTATTGAAAAAAGGAAAGAGCTAGCCACCTTTAAAATATTTGTCTCGAGCAGTAATGAAATAATGGTGGCGAGAAGCAAAAGAGTTATATTCTCAGAAATAAACAAACTTAAATCAAGCCTTGTGCCCGAAAAAGAGCTCAGAAAAGCAAAGAATATTTTTAAGATGGACTATCTTAATCAATACGCGACTTCAGCAGATAAGGCTGTTTTTCTTGCCGAGGCTTTCCTCTCTAAAAAAAGCCTCGATGATCTTCCCGGCGAGCTAGAAAATTATCTTTCGGTAGATAATTATAGTCTCATCAGGATTATGCGGAGATATTTCACCAACGAAATTGTCCTTGATATCACAATAAAATGAGTAGAGGAAAATACTTAAAGCTCACTCTCATTCTCTATCTTTTGACTCTTCTGCTCTGGGAAGCTCCTCTCTTTTCTCAAGAAAGATTTAGAAAATCACCTCCATATCCTGAACCTCTTGCTGAACTTAAGCTTCCTGAAATAAAACCCTCATTCCTCACTAATGGCCTGGGAGTCGCAGTAATCCACCGAAATGATCTTCCGATTATAAGCCTCAAGGTGATAATATTCGCTGGAGAAAGCCACTCTCTAAAAGAGCTGCCAGGCATGGCTACTCTTACGGCTAACATGCTCAGACGCGGAGTTTCGTATCTCACGTCTTCACAAATTGAAGAAATAATAGAATCTGTGGGCGGGAACTTCTCCGTCTATACTTATCCTGATTATTCTGTGTTTTCATTTACCTTTTTGGAAGAGTTTTTAGATACTGCCCTTGCTCTCATGAGTAAGATGATGCTTCGACCTACATTCTTAAAGCGGGAAATCGAAAATATAAAAAGAATAATGTACTACGACCTGCGAGAGAAAAATAAAGATCCAGAATTTGTGGCCGAAAGACAGCTCGGTCGCCTTCTGTTCCGGAACCATCCTTATAAAAAAAACACCTTTAATGAAGATGTTATTAAATATTTAAACCAAAGAGCTATTGTATCTTTTTATGATAGATATTACAGGCCCAACAATTCTTTGTTTGTACTCACCGGAAATCTCAATCTCCAGACAGCGACGAGAAAAGTAAGCAGATACTTCTCCACCTGGCGAAGAAAAGAATTGGAACATCCTTCTGTTCCTCCTCTTAAGCCGTACGATAAGAAAAAAATTTGCCTTATCGATCTTCCAGAAGCCAAAGATTCGACGATTTATTTAGGAAGTATCGTCTCGCCTTTAAGCAGCCAGGATGTCTTCCCTTTTATAGTCCTGAATCAAGTTTTAGGCGGAACACACACCAGTCGTCTCCTCATGAATCTCAGGGAATCAAAAGGATACGCGTACTACGCCTTCAGTGAATTGGATTTTTTTAAAAACTGTAGCGTCTTTTTTGTTAAGGCTAAGGTGAGGCCGGAAGTTACTTACTCTTCTATAATGGAAATTCTGCAGGAAATCGATAAGATCACCAAGGAGAAAATACCAAGTTCCGAGATTGAACAGGCCAAATCCTATTTAATCGGAAATTTCCCCCTTCAAATCCAAACCTTAGATAAGCTCACCTCCAGAGTCTCTGAAATCAAAGCTTTAGATCTGGGAGAGGAACACTGGAGCAAATACTACGAAAACATTATGCTCGTCAGTTCAGAGAGAGTTTTTGAAACAGCCAGGAAATATCCGCTCCTTACTCCTGTGGTCGTCATAGTAGGAGACAAAGACATAATCATCGACCACATCCAAGAATTTGAAGAGGTGTTCGTGTACGATAACAAAGGAATTTTACAGTACACCATCAAAAAAGGAGAAGACGAATAAAACTTGTTGAATGTGTTCCCAATTTCAGCGAAGGGAGAAACAGAGAAAAAATAAGCGCCATCACTAAAGAGATTAAATCCACTCCTCAAGTGAAACTCCTTGATGTTGATCCCGGCGAATCAACCAACCGGACAGTCGTCACATTTATAGGCTCTCCCGAAGGAGTAAAAGAGGCAGCGTTTAAAGCGATAAAAAAAGCATCTGAAGTCTTAGATATGAGCAAGCATAAAGGAGCCCACAGCCGCATCGGGGCCACAGATGTTTGCCCTTTTGTTCCTGTTTCAGGTGCAACCATGGAAGACTGTATCCAACTTGCCCATGAGTTGGGAGAAAGAGTCGCCAAAGAACTCGGAATCCCTGTCTATCTGTATGAAGAAGCTGCCCAGAAGCCAGAAAGAGAGAATCTGGCCAATATCAGGACAGGCGAATACGAAGGTTTGCCTGAGAAATTGAAAGATCCTGAATGGGCTCCTGATTACGGCAAACCTGTTTTTAACCCAAAAGCAGGGGCTACAGTGATCGGTGCTAGGGAAGTCTTAATCGCCTACAACATAAATTTAAACACCCGGGACAGACGTCTTGCCCATGAAATTGCACTCAACCTGAGAGAGAGAGGAAGGACAAAAAGAGATAAGGACGGGAATATAGTGAGAGATGCTGAGGGAAAAGCCATCAAGATTCCGGGTAAATTTAAAGCTGTTAAAGCAGTTGGATGGTATATAGAAGATTATGAAATTGCTCAAATTTCGATTAACTTTATCAACTATAAGATAACCCCACCTCACGTTGTTTTTGATGAAACCATAAAAGAAGCAAGGAAACTGGGATTAAGGGTCACGGGAAGTGAATTAGTGGGCTTAATCCCCAGGGAAGCTCTTCTCATGGCTGGCAGGCACTATCTTACCAAACAAGGAAAAAATCCTGGAGTGCCCGAGGAAAACCTGATAAAGGCAGCTGTTTCCTCCCTCGGCTTAGATGATGTAGCGCCCTTCGATCCTCAAAAGAAGATCATCGAATACCAGTTTAAGGAAATTGAAAGCTCTCTCAATATAACGAATTCAAGTCAAAAACAAAAAAACAAGCTTCATCCTTGAAGAAAAAAGCTGTGAAACCCGGGGATGAGCTGAGAAAAATCATCGAGAAAGAACTGAAGTAAATATTAGGCTTTGTCCCAAAGCTGCGCGTTTGCATGTCATTGCGAGCCTTGCGGAGGCACTATGAAAGAATTGACTGTAAACAAGAGAAAATTAAAGCTGATCGAGGGGAATATTGTCCTCCTTGACGTTGAAGCTTTGGTCAATGCCGCCAACAAATCTTTAGTTCTTGGAGGCGGGGTTGCAGGAGCCATCAGGAGCTACGGCGGCCCTTCTATCCAGGAAGAATGTTACAAAATCGGACCCATCCAGGTCGGTGAGGCAGCGCTAACAACTGCCGGCAACCTCAAGGCTAAATACGTCATCCATGCTGCCGGACCTGTCTCAGGAGAAGGGTCAGAAGAAAAGAAACTTCATAACGCAACCAAGAACAGCCTCAAAATAGCAGAAGAGAGCAAAATAAAAGACATTGCTTTTCCTGCAATCAGCACCGGTATATTCGGCTTTCCCATCGAAAAATGCAGCGAAATCATGCTCAAGGCAGCAATAGAGTTCATGGAAAAACATGACTATCCTCAAGAAATAATCTTTTGTCTCTATGGATTAGAAGCCTATTCTGTTTTCGAGAAGACCTTGGGAAAACTGGCCGGATAAATCTCTTTTAAAGATTTTCTTCTTTTAATAAATTCTTTTTTTTCTTTTGAATATATAAAATAAACCAAACAACAGAAAGGAAAGGATAACAATAGTCCCCGAAGCTGGAAGGTCTAAATAGAAAGCCAAGAAAAGCCCCAATAAGACAGAAACAAAAGCGATAAGCGAAGAGAGGATTATAGCCTGTTTGAAATTGGATGACAGCTGAAGTGCTGCCGCAGCCGGAATAACAACCAGGGCTGAAACCAAAAGGATTCCTACTACCTTCATGCCCAGAACGATTGTCACTGCTGTAAGAATAGTTAAGAGAACATCAAGACGTCCAACCTTGATTCCTGATGTCTTTGCTGCTTCGCGGTCAAATGTCATATACATGAATTTGTGGTAGTTTAGAATCACGACAAAAACGACTATGGCTGCCAATCCGATTGAAAGCCAGACTTCTGATGCTCCAATGGCCAAGATGTCTCCAAAGAGGTAGCTGAAAAGGTCTACGTTAAAGCTGTGGGCTAGAGTAGCCAGCAATATCCCAAGAGCAAGCCCCACACTGCTGAAAATTGCAATCGCAGTATCTCCATAAACGCCAGCGTTTTCTTTCAGCTTCATGATTCCCAAGGCGGCAAGAACAGCGATGACAAGGGCCACAGCTAAAGGCATGACATTTAAAAAAAGCCCCAGGGCAACTCCGGCGAAGCTTATGTGGGCTAAGCCATGGCCGATCATGGCATCCCGCCTTAGGATTAGAAATACACCTAAAAGCGCACAGGCTATGGCCACAAAGATTCCCGCAAGGAGTGCCCGCTGAAGGAATCCGTAGCTAAGGAAAGCTTCCATTTTCTTAATTTAATGGCGATGGGAGATTAAGTGGTGTCCAGATAGCATATCTTTAAAAGTGCCTGAGGTACAGAACTCTGCGTGGGTACCGTGGTAGACCAATTGTTGGTTGAGGCAGGCAACTTGGTTAACATGCTTATTCACGATTCCGGTGTCATGTGTAATCAGGACAATTGTAATCCCTTCTTTTTTATTCAAAGTATCCAGCATGTCATAAAAATGTTCTTGAGTTTCAGAATCCACACCGGTTGTTGGCTCATCCAGGAAAAGAATATGAGGATTGTTGACAATTGCCCTGGCAATAAAAACCCGCTGCTGCTGACCTCCTGAAAGGCTCCCGATACGCCAATTTTTAAAATATTCCATACCAACCTGTTTCAATGCTTTTTCTATGTAAAGTTCTTCCTCCCGTTTTGCCAACATTGGTAATTTCTTTTTGGCGAGAAACTCCATGGCCACCACTTCTCTAACTGAAGCCGGAAAGAAAGGGTCAATATGAGTAACTTGCTGTGGAACATAGCCTATCTTGTGCCAATCATCAAACTCTTCTGCAGGCTTTCCCAGAATCCGGATCTTGCCTTTTGAGGATTTCAGCAGCCCCAGAATGATTTTAATCAGGGTTGTTTTACCCGAACCGTTGGGGCCTATAATGGCTAAAAAATCGCCTTGCTGGATGGAAAACGTTACATCCTGTAAGACTTTTACAGGGCCGTAGTTGAAGGATATATCTTTGACATCGATAAAAGTCTTCGAATCATTTGCAGTCAAGTCCATCTTTTAAATTCTCCAGATTCGCTTCCATTATATCAAAAAAAGTCTTTCCCGACTTCAATTGTTCTTTTGTCAGGTTTGCACCTGGGTTTAAGACGAGGGTTCTGGCCCCAATTTCCTCGGCGAGGACCTTTGCCAATTCATCTCTAACACGGATCTCAAAAAAGATGACTTTTATTCTATACTTCTTCGCCAATTCCACAACCTTGATGAGCTTCTTCGGAGTAGGCCTGGAATCAGGACTCAATCCATAAAGAGAAATCTGGCGCAAATTGTAGCTTCGGGCAATATAGCCAAAAGCACCATGACCGGCAAGAATTATGGTCCGGTGAACACAATCCATGAGTCCATCCTTGAATTTTTGGTCTAATATCCGGAGCTTTTCCTTATAAATGAAAGCATTCCTTTTAAAAACCAAGGAGCCTTCGGGGTCCATTTCTGAGAGGACTGCTGCGATCTTGTCGACGATCCTCTGGTCGTTCTTAAAGTCAAGCCAGATATGGGGATCCTGCACTTCATGGTTGCGCTCATGTGCGCTGTGGACGATATCTTCCTCATCAATCAAGGGAATCCCCCGGCTTGCTTCAAGAACTCTAAGATTGGGATTTCTAACGCTTTTCAGCAGATCGTGTAGCCAAGGTTCCAGGTCCGCGCCGACATAGATAAAGAGCTCAGCAGAAGAAAGCCTGATTATATCACTTGGTCTTGGCCGCCAGGTATGAATCTCTGCGCCGGGAGGAAGAAGCAGGCTTACCTCTCCCCTTTCCCCTGAAACTGCCCCAGCAAACTCCAAAAGAGGGAAAACGCTGGTTACTATGTTAATTTTTTTTGCTGCATCCAAATCCTGGGCCTGGAAGCCGAAAATGACGAGAATAAAAAAAAACCTCAAGAAAAACAGAGAAATCTTTTTTCCAAGCACGCTCTGCTGAGTTAGATGAAAGTTCCCTCTGATCATTCTCCTTCCCTTCTCTTTATTATATAAAAAGCAGCATGTCAATAATAAAACTTGCTATTCAACCAAGATTTTAATTTCTTTTCTCGCCAAAAAACGAAACAAACTGGTCCATAATTCCTCAGGTCTATCGCTGCTGGTAAGGCATAACCTTGATTATAATCGGTGTGTCCTCCGATGATGTTAATCCGGCCGCGCGCTGAAGAAGCTACCTCTGGATTCGAATTATGGATTTCTTCAAAAACAAAAGTTACTGATTTTTCCATCCGGAAGTATATGAATTTTAATAATGGGGTACGTTCCCCAAATTGCCACCCTTAAATCATCTATTTCATCAATATCAAGAATTTAACAACAACAGACAACTCTAATTCCAATAAAAAAAGGATGGCACTTCAGGGAACGTCCCTAATTTTCGTCCCAATTTTTTCTTGAATCGCCAATATTTTTATGTCATTATCTTTCCTCTTCTTTAAAAAATATCTTTACATATTAATAAGAGGCTTGAAATGTCATCATTTTTTGAAGGACTTAAACCATCTCTTCTTTGGAAGCATTTTGAACAAATCCTGAAGATCCCTCACTGTTCAGGTAATGAAAAAGCATTAAGCGATTACATCATATCGGTGGCTAAGGATCGGAATTTAGCCTGGAAAAAGGATAAAGTCGGAAATGTTCTCACTGAAAAAAAAGCATCACCAGGCCATGAAAAGGCTGATACAATTATTTTACAAGGACATATAGACATGGTCGGCGAAAAAAATTCTGATGTTGAGCATGATTTTAACAAAGACCCTATCAAGGCTGAAATCAAAGGAGAATGGATTCAGGCAATAGGAACCACCCTCGGTTCAGACAACGGGATTGGTTTAGCCGCTTCCCTAGCCGTGATGGAGGATGACAGTTTAGAGCATGGTCCTCTTGAATTTCTCTTTACCGTAGATGAGGAGACAGGCCTGACCGGAGCAACCAAGATAGAATCTGATTTTCTTAAAGGAAGGAAAATCCTTAACCTTGACAGTGAAGATGAAGGAGCTTTCACTATCGGCTGTGCAGGCGGAGCTGATTCAGAAATCACCTTATCCCTAAAAAGGAAAAAAAGTAAGGGCGGCGAGCCTTACAGGCTGAAAATTTTCGGCCTTAGAGGAGGACACTCAGGAATTGATATCGACCAGGGGCGTGGAAATGCCATAAAATTACTTGCCCGCATGCTCTTGCAGGCCATGAATGAATTTCATTTTGGTCTTGTCCGCATGGAAGGCGGCAACAAAAGAAACGCTATAGCGCGGGAAGCATGGGCCGATCTTCTCCTTGCTCCGGCTCAGAGTCAAGGTTTATCCTCTTTTTTCCAGAAGGCTTTTGACAAAATCCAATTCGAATACAAGGCTGTTGAGAAAGATGCAAGTTTTTCTTTCGAAAAATCAGATAAACAAAAAGAAGATCCCTTAACTCTAGAATCCCAGAAGGATCTCATCAACCTCATTTCCACTCTTCCTCATGGGGTTATAGCCATGCATCCTGAGATGAAAGACCTTGTAGAAACCTCTTCTAATCTGGCTATTATTAACACTCACAAAGGCAAAGCTCAAATAATCTGCAGCAGCCGAAGTTCTGTAGCCTCAGCCCTGGAGGCCGTACGAAATTCAATCGTAGCCTCGGGCAAACTTGTGGGAGCAAAAGTTGCTCAGCCTGAAGGCTATCCAGCCTGGACGCCCAACCTCCAGTCCCCTCTTCTCAAGACTCTAAAAGAAGTTTACCAGAAAATGTTTCAAAAAGAGCCAGAGGTTGGCGCTATCCATGCTGGCCTTGAATGTGGGATTATAGGAGAAAAGTTTCCGGGGATGGATATGATTTCCTTTGGCCCGACTATTGAGCACCCCCATTCTCCTGAGGAAAGGGTTCATGTAAGCTCTGTAGAAAAATTCTGGAAATTCTTAACCGGTTTGCTCGCTGATCTGGCCTGATTAAATCCAGCTCAACTCGCTGAATTGAGGAAAACCAGAGCGGGATATTCCCCAGTAAGCAAAAAGAATTAAACTCAATTGTACTAAGCAGAAATTGGATATACCTTTTTCTGCGCGTGGTCTCGTTGGAAAATAGATAACTTAAAGAGAATAAAAGAGATCAATAGAGAATTAAATATCCACTTAAATAAGTTCCTACCTGCTGACATCGTAGAGATAAACCTCCACCAGCGTTTGAGAATGCTCTTCCACGAATAGAAATATTTATTTATTCTTCCGAAGGCTTCAAAGACTTCATCAGGAGTAACTCGTTTTGGTTTAAAAACGAGGTGGTCACCCTCATAATGAGAAAGGTTCCTGTCAAATAAGCGCCCTTCTGATTCTACTTGTTCATAGAAAGGTGTTCCGGGAATGTAGAGGGATATTTTCCCCTCGCCACAACTGTCTTCCCCAGCTTTCTATATTTGTTCGCTACTTCAAATGCATGGGGTGCACAGTAATCCATAAGGCTAAAACCGATGAAATCTGCATCTGTGCTGTAATCAGTTGTTAAGAGTTTGTTAAAAAAGGCAGGAATATAATAAAGTGCGGATTACTTTTCTAATTTTTTCACTATTTTCTATTCTTCCATATAGTAACAATAAGGAAAACTCCTCCACCAAGACACAGCAGATTTATGGAAATATTCAGAATAGCCTCTCCTATTCCAAGAAGATAGATTCCCTGTTGAGTGTTAAAAGAGACATCCAGAAGCCCTAAAAATATAAGCGACGCTCCTCCCAAAAGAGAAAATAAAACGCCAAAAGGCATCTTCTTCAATAAACCAATTCCCCCAATAATTAATACTATAGATAGGGATATATCAGCTACAGGAAAAGCTGATTCGAAGGCCATATAGATTTCCTCTAAGTGCGGATCATCTATGTTCACTAAATCTGCAGAAAAGAAGGCAATCCAAAAGGAAATAATTCCCACAGCTATTGCTAATTCCATAATGGAAGCAAATTTTACTGTTTTCGTATATTTAATATGCATTTTCCTTTATTTCCCTGAAGTTTCGTGAATCAGTAATGCATAGACTTTATTTGTCAATTTTTTTCTCCTTTTCCCGTCTTTTTTTTATCGTGCTTCTCCCCATTTTCTCCAGGATCGGGAAAAGAGAGAAGAAAAGCCGGGGAAAAGCTATTCCGATTCTGCATAAAATCCCCATCCCGGTCGGGATCAGTACTTCTGGCTTTTTTTTACGAACAGCCTTGAGTATTCCTTTCGCGGCTTGTTCAGGCTTTAAGGGCTTTCCTATGAAAGAGAGAACAGCATCATCGTATAAAAGTTCATAAGCATGTTGTGGAGTATCTACAGAATCGGGGCAAACCACAGCTACTCCAACCGGAGAGCCACGCAATTCTGCATGGAGTGAAAGAGAATAGCCTCGAATAGCATATTTTGTGGCGCAATAAACCGCTTCACCTGGCAAAGGGACAATACCCCCTAACGATGCAACATTGACAATCTTGCCAAAATTTTGCGCTTTCATAATATTTAAAGCAGCTCGACATCCATGGATTGTTCCTGAGAGGTTTACTGAAAGCTGGTTTTGGACTTCATCCAAAGTAATTTTCTCCGCGGCACCAGGTTGAACAATCCCAGCATTATTAATAAGAATATCAATCCTGCTATACTTTTGCCTGACTTTTTCCATGAGCGATTGCCAGGATTCGGGATCTGTGACATCATGTTCGATGAGCATTGTTTCCGCTCCCGAATCTTTCAAAAGTGATCCCAAATCTTCCAGCCCCTCGTTGTGAATATCGGTCAAAATTAAAATGGCGCCATGCTTGGCAAAAAGATGCGCTGTAGCTGAGCCGATGCCACCAGCTGCACCAGTGATGATTATTACTTTATCCTTGAGCATGAAATTATCCCTCCGAGTATCTAAAATTCATAAACTAGGATTATCGTATCTCAACCTTTTGGGCAATTTCCAGTAATTTATTTATGTAACTTTTTGGATCAGAACCTGTTATCTCTGAGAAATTCCTGATCGAAGCAGTATCAACAGGAACTAAAGGTAAAAGAAGCCCAGTAATAGATGCGCGCTCTTTCATCTTCTGAGCGGAGTAGGAAAACCAATATAGCGATAATGAAACAGAAAATGCCAATAAGGAGATATATTAAAGGAAAAAAATTCAGTGAATAGTAGTAAACAAACTTAACTTCTCTTTCCTCTATCTTACCGTCAATTTCGACAAGGAAAGTTGACTGTTCACCGATGGCTTTCTGGCTCAGGATGAATTCTTCGTCCATTTTTCGTTCAATTCTTATGTCATCTATCTGAATTAGCTTTACATCTTTTTTCTGGATGAGATCTTTTATTTCGGGAGGAAGACCGGGGCGCTGGCGAAGCAAAGAAAATCCATAGATACTTATGAGGATGATGATAAATCCACAGGTGAGTGAAAGCAAAAACGGGATTTTTCTCATATTTCGCTGTTCCCAGATGCTGGCACAAAATGTAGCACCTTGTTGAGGACAATGTCAAACAGAGTTTATTTGAGCTTCAAGACTGACATGAACCGCTTGACAAAATGTAGTTACAATAACTATTATTCTGATGTAGTCATTGTAATTACAAAAAAAAGGCGAAAAAACAATGCAATCATTACGTGTTGGCATCCGCGAAGCTAAGATAAGCCTTAGCAAATTGCTAAAAAATGTCCAAAAAGGCAGGGAAATTATAATAACTGATCGAGGTAACCCAGTGGGCAAGATTGTTCCTATGCCCGCAGATTCTCTCCCTTTAGCTGAACGCATTCATGAGCTTGAAAGACAGGGCTGGATAGAGCCCCGAAAAAAGAAAACTGTGAAAAAGCTCCTTATTCCCATACCTATTCCTGACGAACTTGCCCAGAAATTTCTCAAGGAGGATATAAATCTATGACGAAAAGAGTTCCTGTCGCAGTTTATTGGGACTCTTCCAGTATCCTTTCTGCCCTATTCAAAGATGCCCACAGTAAAGAGGCATTGAATTGGTACATGAAAAATGGTGTCCATCTAATCTCAACTCTGAGCTATACCGAGGTTTGTGCAGTGATATCCCGCATTAAACGAGAGAAGCTTGTAGCTGACATTCTAATAGATGTCGCTTTTAAGGCACTAAAGACAGGACCATGGAGGTATTTAAATATTTGGCCAGAATGGGATAAGCTTGGAGCCTTTTCTAAAAAATGGCCGTTGAAAAGCACACACCTCTGGCACTTAGCCACAGCAAAAACGCTTCAAAAACAGATCCCTGAATTAACTCTCTTGACTTTTGACAGCAAATTAGGAATTGCCGTAAAGGGAGAAGGCTTGATGGCAAAGTGAATAGATCCAGCACATAACGCTCTTTATGCCCAGAATTTTTATTTCTCTAATAGAGACTTAACCTTGTTCATATCCCGCTTTAGGAATCTGGACAATTTTTCTGCGCTGATTTTTTTCTTCTTATACGCTTCGAGAGCTAAGTTTTTCAACCGACTGGAGAAAACAACTCCTTTCGCTCCCTTTCTTAACCTATCCTCTTCAGCCAGCTTCCCAAAAAATACTTCCTCATAAGGAGATGGGTCGAGCTTCTGATACTCCTCAAATTTGGAGCGCGAAAGATATTCTAAGTCCTTAAGTGTTCGAAGCATGGCGAGAGCACTTACGCCGAAGTAGCGCTTAAGGTAAAGAACATCCGCAAAACTTAGCTTCTTTGAATGAAAATCTTTATCGATGATCTTTTTGATTTTTGCGGGATGTATCAGGAAGCGGACCGCAAACGTTTGAGCGAACTGCTCGCGGGGATGGTAGAGAGAAACGTACTCATCGATAAAAATATCCGGATTATCGATTATAGGCCCAGCGTTTCTATCCTTGAGGTAATGGCAGTATTCGTGGGCTGCAATTAGGGCCTGCTGGCCGACGGTTTGAACGCTATTTATTAAGGCGAAGGCCGCTCCTTCCGCTTCAAAAAAAATAAATATGCCTGAGATGTTTGATTTCTCCGGGATGGGCTGTCTTAAAATATGTAATCCATTAAGCTCAAGGAGAGAGAAAATATCCCGGATGGGTTCGTCTCCAAATCCCATCCTGCGCCTTTCTTCATCCGCCATTCTCTCTGGGGATACATAGGCATAAATAGGACCGGGCTCAAGGTGGCGTCCTGTCAATTCTTCGAGTTGCATATACTCTTCACAATATATTTTGAACTTTTTTATTTCCGCTCTCGCTTTTTCTTCCAGGCCCTCTGCTCTAAGGATAATTTTAAAAGTCTCCTCTTTTTCTTTTAAAAAATAGGAGACATCTTTTCTAAAGTAATCGGCAAGAGCGGTTAAAGTTTCAAGGCTTGGCATTCTTTTTCCCAATTCAAGGAGGGAGATGAATTCGCTGGATAGGCTTACACCCTTAGCCAGGGCATCTTGGGTAATCCCAAGCTCTTCTCTTTCCCTTCGGAGCCTTGTTCCTAGGATTGCAGACATTATTTGCTCAGGTAAATGGTTATTTTTAGCCAATATAACTCTGAGTTATAAAATTGTCAATATTTCCTAATTTTTATTACTCTAAGTAATTATCATGTTTCAAATATCCACATCAAGACCGAGTCCCATTTCATTGGCCCGGCTCAGCACAAGCTCAGCAACGGATATGTCTTGAACTGCCAGGCCCACTGACTTGAAGAATGTCGCCTCCTCTTCTGATTCACGACCAGAAATTTTACCTGCTGCTAATTCTCCTATTTCTCCATGAATATGCTTATCTGAAATTAATCCTCCTTCTATGGGAATTATTAGATCCCCTGCTTCGGCAAGTGCGGCCTGGCGAGAATCAACGATCACCTTGGATCGAACGACAGTTGCCGCCGGAATTTCCTGCATTTCTGGCGTATAAGAGCCAACACCGTTTATGTGGACACCTGGCTTAAGGTCAGAGTCGTTGAACACAGGTCGAAAGGAAGTAGTACCTGAACAGATAACATCAGCTTCACTGACCGCTTGTTCAGGCGATTCAGCGACGAAAATATCTGCAGGAATTGGGTTTCCCTGTTTTGTCATTTCTTTAACATAAGCAATAGCGGCTTTGGGCATTACATCATAGACCCAGACTTTTTTGATGGATCTGACTGTGCAGATCGCTTCTAATTGCGTTCGGGATTGAATCCCTGCTCCAAAAATAGCAGCTACGCAGGCATCTTTCCGGGACAAGAGGTCCGTAGCAACGCCCGAGGCAGCACCTGTGCGCAAAGCTGTAAGATAGGTACCGTCCATAACAGCGGTCGGCCGACCTGTCTCTGCATCCACTACAATCACTACGGCATGAACCGTGGGCAGCTTTCTCTCTTGATTATTAGGGAAAACAGAGACAATTTTAGCTCCCATGGCATCGCTATCCGCCAGATATGCTGGCATGAAAAGGGTTACTCCCTTTCGCTTTTCCACTGGAACCTGAGTCCTTAATGGCATTTCTGTTTTCCCAGAAGAGAGTTGAATGAAGGCTTTTTTGACTGTTTCTATGGCTTCGGCCATGTTCACAGCCTTGGCCACTTCGTCTCGAGTAAGTATTTTTAATTTCATAGTATTACACCACCCTTTTTTCTCCCTCTTGGTCTTTTTTATCAAACCGGCCATAAGAAAATGGCTTTAAGTCAAAATTGGTTTGACCATCGAGGATGAGTTGGCTCAGGATAAGGCCTACTGCTGGTGCTTGTTGAAAACCGTGACCTGAAAAACCGATGGCAGAGAAAAGTCCTTTAACGCCCGGCACTTCACCTATAATCGGATTATCATCAGGAGTTATAGTATATAACCCTCCCCACCCCCGCAAGATCTCAGCTTTCTCCAGGACAGGAGCACGGTGGATTGCAACCTCTATAACCTTTTCCAGAAAATCCCGGTCAACATTTAAATTAAAGCTCGAAGGCTCATCTGGATCGCTCATTCCCATGATAATGCCGGGCTCTTCACTCCTGAAATAAAAGGTGACATCCTGATCAATGACCAACGGAACAGGCTTGGGAATGGCATCAAAGGATTTTGTCATGAATACCTGACGCCGGTAAGGTTTTACAGGCAAATCAGATCCGGCCATTCTGGCAACTTCTCCTCCCCAGGGCCCGGCTACATTAACGACGACCGGCACCGAGATTGAGCCTTTGGCTGTCTCAATCCCCTGAACTCTGCCACCTTCGATGTTTATGCCAGTCACTTCTGTTTTCTCTTCGATTCGGACACCAAACTTTCTCGCAGAAGTTGCAAAACCCATTGCTGCAAGATAAGGATCTGCATAGCCATCTTTCGGACCGAATGTTCCGCCTTTCAGATCATCGATATTCAAGTAGGACCATCTCTGCTTTATATCTTCAGGGGAAAGCACCTCTACAGGAACATCATGCTGTCGTTGAGTTTCGACACTGGACAAAAAATCATTCCAGGTATCTTCCTTCCGGGCCAAAAAAATATAGCCTACCTGGCGGAATTTAATATCTACACCGAATTCTTCCTCGAAGCGCTCATACACTCGAATGGATTCTTGCGATAGGCGAATATTCGCAGGATTGGAGAATTGTTGCCGGATACCCCCGACACTCAATCCAGTAGAAGCCTGAGCGAGAAGTTCTTTTTCCAAGACAATTACATCTGATACCCCTCGCCTGGCCAGGTAATAAGCTGCGCTGACTCCCATTATGCCGCCGCCAATGATGGCGACTTCAGCTGTTTTTTTCCAGTTTTTCATTTTTATAATTCTCCGCCATCGCCAGACGCTCTCCAACCGGAGGATGAGAATAATAAAGAAGCTTAACCCACCACTCCGGATAGGCGTTTGAAAGATTTCTGTCTGCGAGTCCCGCCATAGCAGTCATAAATGCTTTTTTGTCTTGAATGCTTTCCAGGGCATATCGATCTGCATTCTTCTCAAAATACCGTGAGATAGCATTGCTGAAAGGGCTAAAAAGAAAGGCTGAAATGCCCCCTGCCATGATAACAAATACAGGAAAGAGGGTAAGATTCCAACTGGTTGAGGAGAGAAATTGGGGAAATATCGATCTCATTGCCAAGTTTAATATGAAAAAGGCAACCACTCCCTCCAGAGTTCCGATAATAAGGTTTTTCCAGATATGCCTGTTCTTATAGTGGCCAACCTCATGAGCAATGACTGACTCAATCTCCAGGACAGACATGTTTTCCATCAAGTTATCCCCCAACACAACCCGCCTTGTTTTGCCCAACCCTGCCAGAAACGCATTTTCCTTCTTTGTCTGCCGGCTCATATCTTCTTTAAAAAAGCCGCTGCTTTTTAAACCTCCTTCAGATAGGATTCTCCTCAGAGTATCCGTCAGTTCCTTATTCTCTACAGGAGTATATTTGTTGAAAATCGGAAGGATAACGACAGGAAATATTATTGCCAGGACAACGCTCACAAAAGCAAAAGCCAGGCCCGCAATCAACCACCAGCTCTGAGGATATACAGCCATGATCCAGAACAACAAACCAAGTAAGATGAGCATTAGAATAAGGCCAACTAAGAAGCCTTTAATCTGTTCCCAGAGCCAGCTCCTGACCGTGTGATTCGAGAAATTCCATCTGTGTTCGTGGACATAACTGCTGTAAAAGCTAAGGGGGAAACCAAAGAATACTGATATCATCTGGAATGACAGCACATAAAGGAGAAAAGTCCAGATTATAGAGTTTCCGATTTGAAGGTTTGCGAACCAGGCACTTAAACCACTGAAATAAAAGCCGAACAAAATAATAAGCGAGAGAGCCATACTGGCAAGTCCCAGCAGACGCTTTTCTTTTTCATAGCGTTTTGCCTGGAGCTGTTTTTCTTTGTCCAGGAGGGGATGAATCATATCCATGATAAATCTGATTTTATGGTTATTCTTATGGGACCAGGCCCCATTTTTCTCAAAAGGGTCCCACAAAGCTCAATTTCCGCTGCTCAGCTGAAGTTGCTAAATAACTATTGCTCAGTTGCTGTTACTCGCTAATAAATTATACTGATCTCAGCTAAATTTCTTTACCTGATATTCAGTAGTTTTGACAGATTAGCATCAGGATCGATAACTACTTCTATGTTCCCCTCACGTGAGGTAAGCAGCGTCGTTACTCCCGGCCCATGGCCTGCCACTGAGCTTCGACTGTGGGTTATCACTCCAACAGAAACAGCACCTTCCTGATAAATTCGGCCATAAGTATGATCAGCATCTATTATGGCCACGATATCCCCGAAGCGAAGAGTTTCCAGATTATGCTCCTTAACGGTTTTTTTATCGAACAGTTGAATATCGTAATCTCCCCTGTAGACATGAGATCGGCCAAGCCCTGAAC
This sequence comes from Candidatus Aminicenantota bacterium, assembly GCA_011049545.1. GTDB lineage: Bacteria > Acidobacteriota > Aminicenantia > Aminicenantales > Aminicenantaceae > SOIV01. The sequence goes on from DRHQ01000012.1 coordinate 25,845, forward strand.
CCATTATTTTTGCCGGGATGCTGTGGGTTACTGAAATGCGTAATTTCCCCTTACCGGTGACACCCATGCCAGCTTTTGTCAAGGCTTCCAAAAGGTGGGGACTCATGTTTATGGCCTTAACTCCCCGGATGTTCTTTAATTCCATCCCCACTCCGATAGCATAAACCCGCATCTTATCTTCTATTGCCAGTTTTTTAAAAACTACATCATCAGGAAAATCAACCATGACATGCTCAGCACCACCATGCTTGCCGACAACCCTGCCCTCTGCCCCTTTGGCTTCGCCTGTGAGAACCAGAACCTTGTTTCCGATACAAGAGAGTCCGTTTAGCCCTCTGCTTTCATAGCTTGAGCCGCCACCGTTTCTGCCTGGATTGTAGAGGGATACAGCGGGTTCGATATGGTCACCAGCGATATGAACGGCAGAATCGCCCGTCCGGAAATTATAGGTAATACTCCCTATACCTGGGAGCACATGAATTTTCCCCTGGGGGTCGATATCGTAGGGTGGTTCACTGAATCCTGGAGGTGCAATAAAGCCCTGCACAGCCATTATCACCAACTGTTTCTGGTTATATTCAACAGGCTTAAGGGAAGCTGACGTGCCTTCCGCTCCTGAAACTACAGCATACATAAAAGAGATAAGACCTATCACCATAACCATAACAAAGGTTGAGAGAAACATTTTTCTTAAAGTCTTTTTGTGAGGAGTTTTTTTCATTTTAATCTCCTTAAGTTCTAAATGAAATCAATGAATCTTTTTTCTCAGAATTTAAAGTAGCTAATTTTGAAATTCAAAGCCTTCAATTTTTCTCGATCGGCCCAACTTTTCATTATGCATCATGTTGAGAATAATGGGGACTCCAAACTTCTTCTGTGGCCTTAAGCATATAGCATATAACACTGGTGAAATTTTATGTCAATCACACGAGGTTACTTGTGATGTCAAATGAGTTGACTTAGCCGCATCTCTCAGCTATAAGTTTTTTAAGAGGGGAAAAAATTCGAAAATTGAAATCAAAGTCTACAATCCTTTCTCATGAATCACAATCTTGCCCTTCTTTATTTCGACGCGGAAGAGATAGAAAAAGCAGTTTCTTACCTTGACAAATATTTGTATTTGGGCGGCAAGAAAGATAAGGATGTGTATTCCTTACTGAATTTAATAAAAAAACGAAAAAAAGATAAAAATCTTCCAGCGCATTAAACCCGTCTTTTGCTCGATCTCTTGTAGGGGCTTGATTTATCAAGCCCACCTTATAGATTTGTATATAAATGAATTAATTTATCTCGGGGATGGACCTGATTCATCAAATCCTCCATTTGCTCCTCTTTATTTCTTTTCTTCACAGAAGGTCCTTACAACATTATAGTAAATACGAACAGCTGCTCGCAGGCTCTTCTCTCTTATTCGTTCGTCATTCCCGTGTATTGCCTGATACTCTTCCATCGTTACCGGGCCAGGGAAAAAACCATAGCAGCTCGCGCCTTTCCTCCTGAAAAATCTTGAGTCTGTTCCATAAATGATTAAATGCGGCACAGTAACAGAATCGGGAAAAACAGCTCTGGTTTCCTCCTCGATAATCTTGAAAAGCTCGGTATCATAAGATGAGACGATCGATTCGATTGGCCTTTCAATATAACTAAATTTCACCCGGGGATCATTTATGATTTTCTTTAACTTTGAAACGAATTCATCTGGATCCTGATCAGGCAGAAGCCTGCAATCCAGAACAGCCTCAGCTTTTCCCGGGATAACGTTTGATTTGGGCGGATCACCCACAAAACCTTTGGTGACAGTAAGTGAAATCGTGTTTCGCTGGAGAGCATTGTTGTAGGGCGTATCAGCCAATTTTCCCAGCCTCTTTATCATCTCGGCAACCGGAGGAGTGATATTAATCGTAGTTACATACGAAGCAACCCGACTAAGGGCCTGGGCCATGATGAAATTTGCATTTTCTTTAAAAGGCATAGAACCATGCCCGCTCGGGCCAGAGGTGGAAAGCCTTAGCCAGAGAACTTTTTTTTCTGCAACCCCCACAGAAAAAATCAGTCTATTATCCTTGGTGAAGAAGCCCTGGGTGCCAAAGCCTCCCTCATCCAGGACATATTCAGCGTTGATCTCTTCCCATTTGTTTCTTGCGATCCAGCCTGCGCCCAGGGCGCCGGAAGTCTCTTCATCAGCCACTGCCAGAAAGATTACATCCCGGTCTAATGCAATATTATTTTTCTTGAGCAGGAGCATTGTCATAAACTGAACAATCCCGAAATTTTTCATATCCAGAGCTCCCCGTCCGTAAATATAACCGTCCTTTTTTAAAGCTGCGAATGGATCGACACTCCATCCTGACCTATCAACTGGGACAGTATCCATATGGTTAAGCATCATAAGGGGGCGTTTTTTTTCGCTTCCTTTCAAACGAGCAAGCACATTAACCCTTCCTGTATTTTTATCAGTCCAGATCAACTCTACTGGTATGCCTTCTTTCTCGAATATTGCCTTGAAGAATTCTGCTGCAGCAGCTACATCTCCAGGTGGATTACAGGTGTTGATGGCGAGATACTCTTGAAACATCCGAACTGTCCTATCCTCAACTGTTTGCCAATCGATTTTCTGGGAGGAAGTTAGTCCAGGGGAAAAAAATAATAATAGTAAAACAAATACCGAAACTTTTTGCATACGATTGATTGTCATCGCTATCCCTTCCTTGTTATTTGTGAAAGAATAAATCTTAATATACAAAGATAAGAAGGGAATAACAACACCAATCTTTACAAAATACTTAGATTATAGCTCTTTCTTCGGCAAGAAATTTCTCTCTTGAAAATTCCTTATCCCTTTTCTGGACTCTTGGGCCAGGTTTTTATATACTCCCACGTGATTTTTAAGCGGGAAAAGAATTTAGAGCCCAGGGTTAAGAAATATTTTCTTATTATAAATTTTCTCAAAGGAGAGCTTAAGATGAAAAGAAGAGAAGCTTTGGTCACCTTAAGCTGCATGGCCTTGATAGGCCCAAATTTATTCTCAAAAGAAAGAAGGAGTAATCCCATGAAAAAAGAAATCAAATCAGCAAACGCACCAAAGGCTATTGGTCCTTACTCCCAGGCAATCGCGACTGACGGATTTGTTTTTACCTCTGGCCAAATTCCAATTGATCCCTCGTCAGGAAAGCTAAGCACTGGTAGTATCGAAGAACAGACGCGTCTTGTCTTGAGTAATCTCAAAGCTGTTCTTGAAGCTGCTGGAAGTTCTCTCGATAAAACTGTGAAATGCACAGTATTCCTCCAAGATATGAACGACTACAGCGAGATGAATGCAGTGTACGGAGAATTCTTTAAAGCTCCATATCCAGCCCGAGCTGCTGTCCAGGTTGCACGCTTACCCAAAGATGTAAAGGTTGAGATCGAAGCTATTGCAGTTATATAGATAACCGTCCGGATTTTTCGCCGGGATTTGATTTATCTTGATTGGGGATCATGATTGATTGGGGGTCAGGTCTTGTTTTTTGCTTTCACTCATATTTGCCATTTGCGGGGTCATTTGCGTTATTTGGGGGTCAGGTCTTGTTTTTTGCTTTTACTCATACAAGCACAATTTATTTGTGGAGTTAGGGCTTGTTTCTTTTGTAGGGGCTTGATTTATCAAGCCCACCTTTTTTTGTATATAAATAACCTATAAAAACGACATTGATTGTCCTCTTATACAAAATAATATAAAATAATAATCCAATGCCTATTTACGAATTCACCTGCAAAAAGTGTGAAGAGCACTTTGAATGCCTCGTTTCAATAGGAAAGGAAGAAAACGTCTCCTGTGCTTCATGCGGGAGTAAAGATATACAAAAAGTTTTCTCTTCCTTCGGAATAGGAGGAGGAGGGAATCGTGTCAGTTCTTCTTCTGCAGCCTGCACAACTTGTTCCGCCACTACATGCGACACCTGTAAATAATCCAGGTGAATTAATTCTCACCTATTATATCCCTAAGTATATCTAAAAAGATCAAAAGGTGGGCTTGATAAATCAAGCCCCTACGAAATAAAACAAAGCCCCTACAAGAACATTGTGATTTGACTAATCAGGCGTTAACAAAATAAATCAAACCCCTGCAATATCTTATCCTTGACTTTGCTCCAGCCTTGAAGATAAATATATCTTTAATGAAGAAGGAAGTGCGAATTGGAGTTGACACAGGGGGAACATTCACTGACTTTGTTATCTACATCAACGGCAAAATTGAAATAGATAAAATCCCTTCTACGCCTAAAGACCCTTCTCTTTCTATCCTTAAGGGAATAAATAAAATCCTGAGAAATAACCTTTCTCCGATGGTTATCCATGGAACAACCGTTGCCACTAATTCTCTACTCGAAAGGAAGGGAGGGCGAGTCGCCCTTATCACAACAGAAGGATTCGAGGATATTCTATTTATCGGACGCCAGACGAGGCGCGAGCTCTACAGCCTCAGGGGCGAGCGAAGAGTTCCACTTCTTCCTCGCCATCTTTGTTTTGGGCTCGAAGAAAGAACCTCAGCCTCTGGAAAAGTCGAAAAAAAAGTTTCTTTATCTCGCCTCCGAGAAACACTCAAAAAAATAAAAAAATTGAAGCCAGACGCGGTGGCTGTTTCTCTTATCAATTCCTACGCGAATTCCTTTAACGAGAAAACCATCTCCAGGGAACTGAAGAAGGAAAAATTCCTAATTTCTGTCTCAAGTGAGATATTACCCGAATATCGTGAATACGAGAGAACAGCTACAACTGCTGTAAATGCTTATCTCATGCCTGTTATCAGCCGCTATTTGACAAAACTAGAGAAAAATTTGGAGAAAACAGAGCTTCGAATCATGCAGTCAAATGAAGGATATATTCCCCCGGCCCAGGCGAAAAAAGAACCCATACGAACAGCTTTCTCAGGACCAGCAGGGGGAGTTGTTGGCGCATTCCACTTGGGAAAAGCAGCGGGCTTTAGGAATATCATCACTTTTGACATGGGAGGAACCTCCTCTGATGTTTCCTTGGTGGACGGCGAGATTAGGAGGACAAGTGAAAGCGTGATCGGAGACTTCCCTATTCGAATCCCTATCATTGATATCCATTCAGTCGGAGCCGGGGGTGGCTCTATCGCCTATTTAGATAGGGGTGGCTCTCTGAGAGTTGGCCCTCAGAGCGCAGGAGCTGATCCCGGTCCAGCTTGTTACGGACGTGGAGATTTGCCGACTGTCACAGATGCCAACCTGGTTTTAGGGCGGCTTGTTCCCGAGTTTTTCCTCGGAGGCAAAATGGAGCTTTTCCCAGGAAGAAGCCGTGAAGCTTTGGAAAATCTGGCCAAGAAAATCAACAAATCCCTCATAGAAACGGCTGCGGGTATTGTAGAAATTGCCAACGCAAACATGGAAAAAGCCATTCGAGTGATTTCCATCGAAAGAGGCTTTGATCCAAGAGACTTTGCTCTCTTCTCCTTTGGAGGAGCTGGAGGAATGCATGCAGTTGATATTGCCTCCCATCTTAAAATGCCCAGGGTGATTGTTCCAAAAAATGCCGGCGTTCTATCATCACTAGGGCTTCTTATGGCAGATTCTATCAAAGATTACTCTACATCAATCTTGAAAACAGTAGAAAAAACAAGCAAGGAGGAGCTCGAAAACCATTTTAAGAAATTAATAGAAAAAAGCATCCAGAGCATGAAAGAGGACGGCTTCCGGGAAGATGAAGTCACGATCTTCTCTTTCCTCGACCTCAGGTATCAAGGCCAATCTTATGAAATAACCATTCCTTACAGGAATAAAATAACTTCTAATCTTTCTTTTGTTCCCGATTTTCACAAGGCTCACAGAAAACTCTATTCTTATCACCACGAACAGAGAGCCGTTGAAATTGTCAATATTCACGTTAAAGCTGTCGGAACGACCAAAAAAATTAAGCTGAAAAGACTTCCTCCTAAAAATACAAATCCCGGAAGGGCTTTCATGAAAAAACAAACCATCCATTACGAAGGGAAAACATGGCAGGCTTCTGTGTTTAAAAGAGCTCCTCTCGCTACAGGTAATAAAATAAAAGGTCCTGCCCTTATCGCGGATTCCGAATCAACGGCATTCCTCCCCCCCTTATATAAATTAGAAGTAGATGGCTTTCTGAATTTAATTATTCAAAGGGAAAATTAACTCAATGCTTGAATTCGACCCTATTGAGCTCGAGCTTTTCAAGAATATATTTGTATCCATCTCTGAAGAGATGGGTGCTGTCCTGGGACGCACTTCCCTCTCCCCCAACATCAAAGAAAGAAAAGATTTTTCCTGTGCTCTTTTTAACCAGAAAGGAGAAACATTTGCCCAGGGATCTCATATTCCTGTTCACTTAGGAGCAATGCCGCTCTCTGTTCAATCCTGCCTTAAAACAATCAACTTTGATGAGGGTGATTTAGTGATCCTCAATGATCCCTACAGGGGAGGAACGCACCTCCCTGATATCACCTGTATTTCGCCTGTGTTTATCAGCAAAAAGCTGGCTTTTTTTGTTGCCAACCGGGCCCACCACTCTGATGTGGGAGGTATGACTCCTGGTTCAATGCCTCTCGCCACAGAAATCTATCAAGAAGGTTTGATTATCCCGCCTTTAAAAATAATTCAAAAGGGTAAATTGAACAATTACCTCCTCAATTTTATCCTGGCCAATGTCAGGACTCCTGATGAGCGAAAAGGAGACCTGCTGGCTCAGATAGCTGCCAACAGCAAGGGAAAACAAAGACTGGAAGAAATAATAAAAAAATATGGACTAAAAAAGATTCTTCACTATACGCATCTAATCCAGCTCTATTCAGAAAGAATTTTAAGAGAAACAATAAAAGACATTCCTGACGGCACATATGCTTTCACAGATTATATGGACGATGATGGGATCAGCGATAAACCAATAAAAATAAGTGTCAAATTGACTGTCAAGAAAGATGAAGTCCTTATTGATTTTAGCTCCTCGTCCCCTCAAGTCGAAGGAGGTGTAAACGCCAATTTTGCCGTGACTTATTCCGCAGTTCTTTACGTCTTCCGCTCCCTTATTGAGGAAGACATCCCTTTTAACACAGGCCTGATGAAGCCGCTAAAAATTAAAGTTCCTCAAGGATCGATTCTCAATGCCCAGCATCCCGCAGCAACAGCAGGAGGAAACGTGGAAACATCCCAGAGAATCGTTGATGTTCTCCTGGGTGCCCTCTCCCGGGCTATCCCAAAAAAAATCCCAGCGGCTAGCTCCGGCACTATGAACAATGTTACTTTCGGCGGCTATGATCCTTTTAGGAAGAGAACCTTTGCCTATTATGAAACAATCGGGGGAGGAATGGGTGGAAGTTTTGATTCTCCTGGCCTCAGTGGAGTCCACACCCATATGACAAATTCTCTCAATACTCCCCTGGAAGCTCTTGAAAATTACCTGCCTCTGAAAATAAAGCGTTACTGCCTGCGGCGGGGTTCTGGCGGAAAAGGGAGAAATAAAGGAGGAGAAGGAATTATCCGTGAATATGAATTTTTTGTACCCGCACAAGCGACTATCATTTCTGAAAGGCGAAAATTTTCTCCTTTTGGAGCACAGGGGGGGGAAAACGCAAAAAAGGGAAAAAACACTCTTCTTTCCAAAGGGAAAAAAATAGCCCTGAATTCTAAAGTTAACATAAAAGTCCTGCCTGGGGATGTGCTGCGTATAGAAACGCCAGGAGGAGGAGGTTATGGCAGGAAAAAATAAAAGATCATCTTTTGGCCCTGGCTTCCTGGTGGCGGCAGCTTTTATCGGCCCTGGAACCGTGGCCTCTTGCTCTATGGCAGGTGCGCAGTTTGGCTATGCATTGATCTTCGCTCTGATCTTCGCTACGGTAACTACCATTATCCTTCAGCAAATGACCGGAAGGCTCAGTTTAGGCTCAAAACATGATCTCGGCCAGGCCCTCAGAGAATTCCCTCAAAGCCGCCTGACAAAGGGCATTTTTGCAACCCTTACTCTTTCTTCTATCACGTTTGGCTGTGCTGCTTATCAAGCCGGGAATATTATCGGCGGTTCTCTTGGTCTTGAGATGGTCACCTCAGTCTCTCAAAAATACTGGGTTGGTATCATCTCCTTGATAGCTATTTTCATCCTTAGTAGAGGAAAATATAAGTTGGTGGAGAAGTTTTTAATTTTTTTAGTTTTCCTGATGAGTATCTCCTTCTTGACCACACTCGTTATAATCAAGCCTAATTTTCTCTTAATCTTAAAAGGAACCATTCCTTCCTTTCCAAAAAATTCACTCTATCTCGTCCTTGCCCTGGTGGGAACTACGGTCGTTCCCTACAATCTTTTTCTCCACTCCTCAGCAGTCAAGGAAAAATGGAAATCCATCGCTCATCTTAAGGAAGTCAAAAAAGACCTGCTTCTTTCTATCACGTTGGGCGGTATAATTTCAGCCTCGATTGTTATCACCTCAGCCGTTGCTTTTTATGGGAAAGGAGTTTCCCTGGAGAGCGGAATCCAACTGGGGCAGCAGCTCAAGCCTTTACTTGGTTCCTTCACTAATTTCCTTTTTGGCCTGGGCTTCTTTGCAGCAGGCATGAGTTCAGCCCTGACAGCTCCTTATGCGGCGGCCTTTGCCTCTTCTGGAGTTCTTGGCTGGAAAGGAGGTCACAATTCAAAGGGATTTAAAGGAATCTGGCTGGGAGTTATTGTAGCAGGACTTATCATCGCCTACCTGAGAGCTGCTTTCAATATCAATCCTCTCTCAATCATCATATTTGCTCAGGTGGCTAACGGATTCATTCTGCCGGTAGCTTCTATATTTCTACTTTTTGTGCTCAATAATCGTCAGAAAATGGGAAAATTAGTCAATAACATCAAACAGAACATTCTGGGAAGCTTGATTATCCTTATCGTCTCTTTCCTAGGCCTCTGGAATATAATCAAATTGTTTTTAAAGTAAGAATAAGAGGGATCAAGAACAAAAGGGGTCAGGTCTTTTTTTTTGCCTTTGCTCATTTGCTCACTTTTAAATTGCGCTTGTATGATTAAAGGCAAAAAACAAGACCTGACCCCACAAAAGCATTGCTTTTTTTATTGAATTTCCCTATAATTTATAAGCGCGCCTCTTTTTTATTTAAATTTTCCCATGAAAAATAAATCAAAATGCAGACACGCACATGAGGTGCATTCCATCGTTACATTAATTATCCCTATTTTTGAATCTTTTTAAATCCTATGAGCACTAAACCTCAAGACAAAGAACTTCTAAGTCTTTTATACACCGACGAGTTAACGCAAATATTCAACCGCCGGTATTTAAAAGAAGTAATCCCAGGATATCTTCTCCAGGCGGAGAAGGAAAAGTTTACCGTAGCCTTCTACATGCTCGATATGGACAATTTTAAGGCCATCAACGATAGCTACGGACATAGGGTGGGCGACCGAGCACTGAAGCATTTTTCCAAAATTATTTCAGAAAATATCCAGGACAAAGGGATTGCGATCCGTTATGCGGGTGATGAGTTCATACTCATTATATCGAAACTGACCAAGAAAAAAGCTAGGGATCTGGGGATGGAGATTCTGCAAAAAATAGCGGCGGCGCCTCTCAAGGTTAAAGACAAAAAACTCAAGATTAAATACAGTGCAGGCGTTTCCCTCTTTCCTAAAGATGGAAAAACCTTGAAGACGCTCTTCAGAAAAGCCGATGAGGCCCTCTATACAGCAAAGGACCGAGGGAAAGGAAGAGTTGTTGTCTACCCCGATAAGGGTAAACTTCTAACACCTTCTAAACTCGATTCCATCCTTTCTTATCCCCATATCGTGGGCAGGGATGATACGATTAAATTCTTAGACAAACATCTCTCCGGCAAAGAGAATCCCATGGTGTTTCCTGTGCTTTTTGGGGATGATGGAACAGGAAAATCAAGACTCATGGAGTACGCCCGAGAGGCCGCTCAACAAAACTTCGCCTTCACCTTATTCGCCAGGGGCTACCCCTTTTGGCAGATGGATATGTATAGTGGCGTATTATCAGCTTTGGGGATACTTTTCGAGCATGACCAATCCATTTCTGATGAGGTATTCTCTAAGCTTGAGGAGAAGTACAAACTTATCCTCAAACCGCATATATCTTTATGGGATACAAAAGAGGTAGAGGAAAAAGAGGAAGTCATCCCATCTGACAGGATGATTCTTTTTGAGGCGTTGACTCAGGTTTTCATTGTTCTCCGCGAAATTGGCAATGGCGCTGTCCTGCTTGACAATGCAGACCAAATTGACCAGCCATCATTGCAGTTTTTCGATTCCCAGTTCGAACAAACAGAGGAGAACAAACTGTTCTTCCTTTCTTCGATCAACAGCCCAGATTTAATTACAGGAGAGGATAAGCTTTTATTCCTTCTCCACTCGATGCCAGAGGTGGCAGCAAGCAGCGATATCCAAAAATTTCAGCTTGAACCGTTACGCTTAAAACATGTCCATGAACTCGTTGCCAAGCAGTTTGACGGGAAAACATTGTCTGCTGAATCAGAAGTGGCCCTCTTGCACAACTCTGATGGAAATCCGTTGTTTATCCTTGAGGCCTTATCGTTCCTTCTTATAAAAGGTAAGATAGAAGCCATAGGAAATGAATGGGATCTCTCCCTGGTCAAGCCTGAGGATATACCATCAAGCCTCAGCGAAATGATCAAAGAGAGACTGATGCGCATGAGTGAGGAAGCGGTAAATGTTCTCAAACTGGCCTCACTTCTCGGAGATAAGATCAATGCGCATAAGCTTGCAGAGTTATCAGAACTCAAACTAGAGCAGGTTACGGACATTCTTCATAACGCTCAAAGACAGCTTTTTATCGAGGAAACACCAAATTCTGATGAGTTCGTCTTTGCTCACAGGATGGACCGTTCTATTTTTTATTCACTCATGAATGAAGATGAGCGCCAGCAGCTTCATGCTCGTGCAGCAGAGATAGAACAGAAATTTTCTGCTGGCTCCCTCGAACGTGTCGTTGGAAAACTGGCTTACCATTTCCAGAATACTGGGAATTTGGATAAAGCGGCAAAGATGTTTTCTATTCTTAAAGATAAAATGGATGCAGTGTTTATTTCAAGAAGTGCCCAAAAAATCCTGAAAAAGAGGATACTTACAGCATCTTTAGCCAAAGAATCTCCCCTCGAACCTGAGGACCTCTTAAGCGCCATCGAGGCAGGGAGGGCTTTCAGGACCGCTCTGAATAATATACGCCTCTATCCTAAAGATCATGAGAATGTAAAGAGCTCGGTGGAGAGGATACTGCAACTTCTGGAACCATTTCTTGCTGAAAAGACGGAAATCCTTTCTATTTCGGTAACCCCGGAGACAGTACTTTTTAACGGCATGCCTCCGCCAGGGAAAGCGATTGATTCGCAATTGACAGAAGACCTGTACGGAATTCTGAGCAGCTACGGACTGCAAGGAGTGTTATTCGTACGAGGGCTAACCCGGGATGAACTGGAGAGATTTTTGAATTTACTCACCAAACCTCCTGAAGAAGTGGCTGGCCAGTGGGATAGGCTTGTGCAGGAACTCGAATTATCACACATATTGCCTGATCGAAAGATGTTTGTGGCGGTAGGCGAGCGCAAAATAATACTCGACAAACAAGAGCTTCTTGTCCAAGCCCCCTGGCAAGAAGGCCAGAGTGTACCATCCTCAACTCCGAAAGATGCCTCACCCATACCCGATGATCAGATGGAGATATTAAGAGATATGTTGGGCCAGTTTTCAAGGGATAAACAAGAGTTGCTCTCGGCAGTTCAATCTGGACACGCTGGCAAAGAAGAATTCAAACACCTTATAGATCTTCTTCAGCAGACGGACATTTCGGAGGTAACCAAAACTTTGTTGGAGTCTGAAGGAGTCTCCCCTCGCGGTGAAGGAGTTGAACCTGGAGAAGTTCCTCCTGGAGAAGCACCCGGGCAAGAAGATCCTACCGGGCGATATAAATATGCCGATGTTATTCCAGATGTAAAGCATGTGGAACAAATAGAAAAGGATCTTTCTCTGGCCTTCGAGGACCTTGATGTTGCGGACGCAAGAACTAAAGGGAGAGCAATGGCTTGGCTGGCAGAACAGGAACCTGAGAAATTAGCCGAGGCCGCCGTGAGGAGAATAACATCTGATATATCGCTCAAAGCTCGACGATTGGCTGCAGGAGCTATCCAGAAGGCTGGAAGAAATTCTGTGGAAGCATTTTTTGAAGAAATAAATCCTGATATACCAGTTACACAGCTTATTAAATTGATCAATGTCATCGACATGTTTGTCGACCACCCCAAAGTGATCCCCGTGCTGCGCGATATAACTCTTTCAGGACCATCTGAAACAGTGCAACCTGCACTGGATGTTTTGGAGCAACTTCCTGGGAAAGAAGTCGATTCGGCTCTCCTCGATTTATATGATTTAGCTGCGGGAAGAACAAAAGTACATCTACTCTATTTACTTGCTAAACGCAAAATTGTAGATGCTGTGCCTGTGCTTTTGGATGTAATAAAGCCGAAGTGGATCTGGGAGAGAGAGACAAGAATTTCGTTTCAATCGAAGGCTTGCAGAACTCTAGGCCTAATCGGTTCGCCAGAAACAGCAGAAAAACTTATTGCTGTTGCGACAAAGGCCAAACTATGGGCCTTTCAAAAAACAAAGCCTGAACCTATAAGAGCGGCTGCAACTTGGGCTTTGAGAAAATTACCAGGTAACGAGAGAATTAATACTGTTCTGGAAGTTCTGAAAAACGACAAGTCTCTCCGGGTAAGAAAGGCTGCCAGGTCATAAAAAGCTCCTCAAGGGGAACCCTTGCTTATCTTTATTTTTCCAGTCGAATAATAACCAAGGTCAGATCTTTGTGACTTAATGCTTTCCGGAATGTTCCTTTTAGTGTTGAATCTAAGTCGTTCTGGCCAGAAGTATATACATGTTTCACGCCACAGGCCAGAGCAATCTGTTCAATGTCTAGAGCTGTCACTTCTTGTCCCATGGCACCTCTCCCTACTCCAAGATTAACCTGGAATCCCGAGGTGGCAGTGGTTTTATTATCCAGGACGACCATCAGGATTTTGCTTTGGTTATGGACTGCATTACAGATGGCAGGAATAGTCGTATGGAAAAACGAAGAGTCGCCAAATAGAGCCACAACACGTTCATCAACTCCGGCTTTGCTCATACCATCGGCTGTGCTGACCGCAGAGCCTAAAGCATACTTAGCATCAAGCCGGTCTGCTACCGTCACCAGACAGCCGGGATCTCCGATAAGCACTGGCCTTTGTCCTAAACTCTCTGCAGCTTCCTCCAGCGTGTCAAGGATTTCATCATAGTTACAGTCTGCACAATAATCCTTCTTTATTGGTTTTTCTTCATCCTCTTTCTCTTTCAAATATTTTCGCCTGGGGACAAACTCCGGGATAAATTCAGTTAGAGCTCGCTGAATCTGCCAGCGAAATAATTCACCTTCCCTGCTTAGATGGTTGCTCTGTTTTCCATATATTTTCGCAGGGCAGCCATTATCATGGGCAATAGCCTTGATATGGGTTTCCACATAAGGCTCGATCTCTTCAACAATCAGGACTTCATCACAATCCCGCAGAAACTCTGTAATGGTCTTTCTGGGTAAAGGATAAAGGACGCCCAGTTTAAAAAGGCGAAGTTTCCCAGGATGTTCATGGCCCAAAACATCGAGAAGTTTCGCATGAGCAAATCCGGCACCTAGAATTCCTTTTACTCCAGCACCAGTCACCCTGTTAAACGGAGAGCTGTCAGCCCACTCGCTCATGGCTTCAATTCTTCGATGTAGATCCCTATGCTTTTTCACTGCATTTTTGGGGACAGGAACGAATCTAAAAGGTTCTCTGACTAAACCGAGATTGACTTCCCGGTAAGGCTCGTCAGAAACAGGGACGGATTCCTTCTGCTGGGTGAAGCTTCGAGTCTCCCGAATTATCACTGCCGTATTGAACTCTTCTGATATATTAAAAGCTTCTCGCATCATAGCATAACCTTCAGCCGGACTTGATGGCTCCATCATCGGCATTTCCAGCAAAGTCGCCAGGGATCGTGAATCCTGGTCATTTTGAGATCCGTATGCACCAGGATCATCCCCTAGAAGAATGACCAGCCCTCCATGGACCGGAGTTAAATTAAGAGCCATGAGCGGATCTATCATCGCATTCATGCCCACACTTTTTGTACAGACCAAAGCACGGCACCCTGCTATGGAAGCACCGATACCCATTTCCAAGGACACTTTCTCATTACTCGACCATTCCACATAGATTTTATGCTTTTTTGCCAGGCTAACCATTGTCTCAACCGTCCCTGAACTCGGTGAGCCAGGATAACTTGTCACAAGTTTTACACCACTGGACAGGGCCCCAAAAGCCATAGCCTGGTCTCCATTAAGCGTTTTCAAACTCATAAGGATCCTCTTAAATTAAGATTTATAGCTGTATATCATTATACATCCTAATAGCTCAGTAAATTAGAACAAAAATCACCATATTAATATTGATCAAATTTAAATTTTTATGTCAGAATTACTTTTATCCATCCCGGTGGCTTTTCCTCTTCTTCGAACCCAGTAGAAGGCAAACGGGATTCCAGTAACGATAAAAATAAGATCGACGGCAGAATTCTGCCATTGATAAACGGTTCTGAGGACGATCAGGCCTATGATAAACAAGAGAGATAGAAGGGGAAGGAAAGGATAAAGCGGGACGCGGAAGTAGTTTGTGCCTCCTATGTGGTCTCTCCTCATTTTGAAAAGCGCCAGAGTGGAAAGCCCGTAAAAAATCAGGATCGTAAAGACCAAGCCGGTTGCAATTGCCTCGAATGTCCCGCGGATAATGAGAATGGCTCCCCCCCAGAGGCAGTGAACGACAATCGCCCGGGAAGGAGTTCGGAATCGGGGATGGATGTGATCCAGCCATTTAAAGAAGAGCCCGTCTCTGGCCATAGCATAATAGGCCCGGGTCGCAGTCATCATGGTTCCGTTGATGCTCCCGCTTGCGGAAATTATCACTAGGAGCGCGATGAGCGCACCGCCGACAGGACCGATTAACACGGTCAGGACATCTGAAGCGACGATCGTGCTCTCCCTTATTCCCTCCATTCCAAGAATCCTATGGTAGGTTAAATTTGTTAAGGCATAAAGCAGGATAACTAAACCAATTCCGATCACCAGGCTTAAAGGGATGATACGTCTTGGATTTTTCATTTCTCCGGCTGAGTACCCGATCCGTTCCCAGCCCGTGTGGGAAAAAATAATAAGCATCAGGACGGCGACGACACTCCCCAAAGGGCTCAACAACCCTTCTGGCGCTGCTCTGGTAGAAAGCAAGTTTTCATGTCCCTTGCTGAAGACAATGCCGACGATAACGATGGATAACAGAGCCCCCACTTTCAGGATCGTGGAGAGTTTCTGGAAAACACTGGCCCTTTGAATCCCGATATAGTTCAGGGCGCCTAACAGAAAAATGACGGCGAGTGCGATGATGATCCGGCCGACTCTATCCAAGACAACAAAATAGCCAAAGTAATCCGCTACGATCAGGGCCAGGCCTGCGGCTGCGCTTGTCCGGATGATGAACAGCTGTGCCCACCCAAACATGAATCCGGCAAAGGGTCCGAAGCATCGGCTTATATATACATATTCTCCTCCCGTATTAGGCATTCGCGTTCCGAGCTCGGCATAGATCAACCCGCTGGTAAATACAAAAACTCCGACCAGCAGCCAGAGAAGAATGATTGAGTCGAAGGAGGCGATGTAGCCGGCAATGATCTGCGGTGTGGAATAGATGCCAGCACCTATTGTGATCCCGATTAGGATGGCAATTCCGTCAAAGACACCCAGAGCCTTACGGAGAGAAGGCCTTGAAGAGCTGGCCTCATTTGGCATGGTGCGTAACATATAGCACAGCAAAATTTAACGGTCAAACGCTTTCCCTCCAGCTCCACGAAAAATTATCGAATAAAGGGGACAGGCTACTTTTTTTCCCTCCAGTCTTTTCATGCTTATAATAATCATTAAAAACTTGATAAGAATGGCAATTCCTGTAATACTTTCCCTTGCTGAAACTATAGATAAGATCTTCATCTATTCTCGATTGATATGGGTAAGAAACGTCGTTTTAATCCTGAGCGGAGCGAGAATAAGCCTGGACTAACAGAAAGAAGTACTCAGCTGAGGTTCTAAGCCAAGATGAATCATAAAAGTATCATGGGGTATATTAAAAAAAATTTTGTTAGGGGAGGTCACCATGAAAATTGAAATTTTTGAAATGGAGAGAGCCCAATCTTTATTGGAAAACAGAGTGAAGTATAACCTATCAGAAAGCGGCGTTCACCCTTATACTCTTGAAGAGTTCCTGAAAAGCGACGAGATTAAAAAATTGTTGTCTATACGGCTTGGTTATGGCCAGACAAACGGCTCTGATGAACTTAGAGAAGCTATAAGCCGCCTCTACCCAGGAACAGATCTTGATAATGTCCTAGTTACAAACGGCTGTGCAGAAGCAAATTTTATTACCATCTGGCAAAATTTAGAACCAGAGGATGAGCTTATCCTTATGCTGCCCAACTATATGCAGATCTGGGGACTTGCCCGCTCTTTTGGTATTAAAGTCAGGCCCTTTCATCTAAAAGAAGAGCTTAAGTGGGGGCCGGACCTTGATGAATTGAAAGGCTTGATATCCCCTCGAACAAAAATGATAGCTGTTTGCAATCCGAACAATCCTACAGGAGCTGTGCTGAGCGAAAGTGAGATGAAAGAAATTGCTAGCCTCGCCGAAGATGCAGATGCATGGATCTATTCTGATGAGGTATATCGAGGGGCAGAATTAGACGGAGAAGAAACGCCAACTTTCTGGGGCCTATGCGATAAAGTGATAATCAGTTGCGGACTCTCAAAAGCTTATGCTCTTCCAGGTTTGAGAATAGGCTGGCTGGTCGGACCCAAGAAAAAGATTGAAGAGGCCTGGGCTTACCACGATTATACATCCATCTCTTCGGGAATTCTTAGTAATTGGATAGCATCTTTGGTTTTAGAGCCTGAGCGAAGAAAAAAAGTTTTCGACCGCAACCGGGAAATTCTGAATGAAAATTTGGCTGTGCTTGAAGAGTGGATTCAAAAACACAAACCTCTTTTTGAGCTAATCCCTCCTCGAGCTGGTGGATTGGCTTTTCTCAGGTATAACATGGAAATCAACTCAACAGAACTTGCCGATAAGTTCATAAAAGAGAAGAGTGTTTTTGTCGTTGCCGGCGATTTTTTCGGAATGGATCACTATATACGTATTGGGATTGGCGCAGAAAAGGATTACTTTAAAGCAGGATTAAAACTTATTGATGAAGCATTAGAGGAAATCAGCGGAAATTCCTCTGTTTAAAGGATAATTTGGATATTTTTTCTAAACCTCCTATTTATAAACAGAACTAAAAGGTGGACTTGATAAATCAAGCCCCTGCACAAGACGAATCAAATCCATGAACAATGGGGCCTGGCCCTATTTTTTCCATTAGGGATAATGCAGGGGAAGGACAGTCGGAGCAGGGTGCACGGTCCTTTTAAAAGGTGAACTTGATAAATCAAGCCCCTACAAATCTATCCTTACAAAATAAATCGGTGGGCTTGATAAATCATTCCCGTTTAATAAAGGAGCTCTCAATTAACTCACTTATTTATAAATAGAGCTAACTTGTTTACAATCAATCCACAGTTAGGGTCTTGCTGATATTGCGGGGTTGATCAGGATTGATTCCTTTTTCCTGACTCACGTAATAGGAAAGCAGCTGCGAAACAATAACACCGAGGAGAGGAACAACGAAATAATTTTTAGAAGGCAGAGAAATGAGTTCATCTGAATTGAGAGAAAGAGAATCATCGGGAGGAGCTATGGTACAAATTTTTCCCAAACGGCAACTTACTTCGTTTATATGGGAGAGAGTCATGTGCACATCCTCAAGGGTGGAGAGAAACAAAACCCAATCATTCTTCTTGATTATTGCCAGCGGGCCATGTTTGAACTCAGAAGAATACATCCCTTCACACGGAATATATGTAATCTCCTTCATTTTCAAAGCTCCTTCCAGGCATGCTCCGATACTTATCCCAAAGCCAAGGTAATAGAGGTATTCTTTTTTCGCCAAAAACCGGGCAACCTGCTGGCACTTCTCTGAAGCCAGGGATATTGTTTTCTCGATGAGAGAAGGCAATTTTTCGAATTCTTCTTTTAAATCAGCGTTTTTCTTGCCTTTGATTTCCTCTAATCTCAGTGCTAAATAAAGAAAGATAATCACTTGATTGGTGAACGTCTTGGTAGCAGGCACACTGATTTCTATATTTGAAAGAAGAGGTAAATAATTTTTAACTCTAAGCTGCAGAGAAGAACCGAGAACATTCACTAGAGCAAAAATTTTCTTCGCCTTTTTCTCTTCCAAATAATTCAAAACACTCACAACATCCTTTGTCTCTCCACTCTGAGAAACAAGGATATATGTTCCTTGAGAGAAGTCTCCATGACCTAAGAACTCTTTGAACTCCCCAGCAACTACAGGGACTGCCTCTATTCCTGAAATTTTATTCAGATAATACGCGCCAAGAACACAGGCGTTATAAGATGAACCTGAACCAATAAGATATATCCTGCTTTCATTCTTCAATTCACGGCAGAATTCATCCATTTTGCCTGGCTCTTTCAAAAAGTTGATCAAGGCTTGAGCTCTGTCTGGCTGTTCATGAATCTCCTTAAGCATAAAATGAGGAAACTTTCCTTTTTGAGCCTCTTCAATATCAAGAGAACATCTGTAAGGTTTTCTATCGACCTCCTCACCTGAAGAGAGTTTTCTGATGCGATAGTGATTCCAGGTATATTCAATATACTCCCCATCATATATTGGAACGATTGAATCTGTGAATTGAATGATTGATGGCAAATCAGAAGAACAACAGATGAAGTCACTGCCTATTCCAAGAAAAAGAGAAGAGTATTTCTTGACACAGTACATTTTATTGGATTTATTCTGGGCTATAACGTAGGCATAATCGCCTTTAAGAATGGTATCTGCCTCCTGGATGGAAGCATTCATATTCTTTTTTTGTTTGTATCCTTCCTCAACAGCATGGACCACAACTTCTCCGTCGTTTTCACCTCGGAATGCATGTCCTTTTTTCTCATAATGCCTAATTAGTTCTTTGGTGTTAATTATGTTTCCGTTGTGAGCCCCGGCTAAGTTCTTTGTGCAATCAAAGTGAGGTTGAGAATTTTGCTTGGAGGGAGGACCAAAAGTTGCCCACCGAAGTTGGACTATTCCTTTGTATCCATGGAGTTTTTTAAAATTGTATTTATTATTGACTTTTTCAATGTCACCAACATCCTTTTTTAATTCTATAGAATTTTGGCTAAAAGCTGCCATCCCGACAGAATCATAACCCCTATATGTAAGCTTTCTGCCTGCCTGAAGAAGGATCTTTCCTAAATCTTCTCTAAAATCTTTGAAAACGATGCCAAATATTCCGCACATTTTATATTAAAGAAGATTCGTTCATCCTTTATAAAAGCTCTGGATGGATGAAACGATGAAATCTTGCTGGTCTGATGTTAATTCTGGGTAGATGGGCAAGGCCAGAACCTCTCGTGCTGCTTCTTCAGCCACAGGAAAATCTCCCTCCTTATAGCCGAGATAAGAAAAGCATTTCTGAAGGTGGAGCGGCAAAGGATAATAGATAGCAGTAGGGACATTCTTTTCCTGCAAGAACTCCTTTAATTTATCCCTTTTTTCCGCTCTTATGACATATTGATGATAGACATGGTAATTCTTAACGCCTTTATCTTTGTACAGGGATTCAGGGATTTTTATCAGCCTTTCTTGCTCTAAGCCTGATTCCTTGAATATCCTGTCATAGTAGGAAGCTTTTTCTATCCTCTTATTCTGCCAGGTCTCTAAATATTTGAGCTTGACACTGAGTATAGCAGCCTGGAGCGCATCGAGGCGGAAATTGCCGCCGAGTATTTCATAAAAATATTTATCTCTGGATCCGTGCACTCTTAACACCTTAAGCTTCCGGGCTAGACTTTCATCATTCGTCAGAACCATTCCTCCATCACCAAACGCACCTAAATTTTTCGAAGGGAAAAAGGATAGGGCGCCAAAATCGCCCATGGCACAGGCTTTCTTTATCCCGGAAGGCGACGGATATTCCGCACCGATTGCCTGAGCTGCATCTTCGATCACGGATAATTCATACTTACTGGCAAGATTCATGATTGGAGTCATATCAGCGCACTGCCCGTAAAGATGGACGGGAATAATTGCCTTTATTTTTAGACTCCGATGTTCTTTTAATTGATTTTCGAGCAATTCTTCAAGCTTCTCCGGGCTTATGTTACAGCTCGTCTTATCAATATCACAGAAAACCGGCCTCGCTTTAAGCCTGGCAATCGCGCCAGCAGTGGCAAAGAAAGTGAAAGGAGTGGTGATGACAGCATCTCCCTCCCCTGCATCAAGAGCCATTAGAGAAACAAGAAGCGCGTCAGATCCAGAAGAAACTCCTGTAGCGAATCTCGTTTCGCAGAAAGCAGCTATTTCTTTCTCCAGGTTTTCAACCTCAGAACCTAAAATGAACTTTTGGGATGAGGCCACTTCTAAAA
The DNA here is from genome assembly GCA_011049545.1 of Candidatus Aminicenantota bacterium. Classification (GTDB taxonomy): domain Bacteria; phylum Acidobacteriota; class Aminicenantia; order Aminicenantales; family Aminicenantaceae; genus SOIV01. The sequence goes on from DRHQ01000012.1 coordinate 46,490, forward strand.
TCTTTTGATTGATTTCCTCTTGAATGCTCCGGTATTGAGCCTTCAAATCTAAAAACGGAATATTCATCTTTTACTTCACCTTTTTCCTTTTAACCTTGTGCCCATTGGAAAATATTATTTAAGAACCTTTTTCAATTTTTCCTTTTCAATTATCAATTGGCCTTGATAAGTTACATAACTGAGAAGAATGATTACTCTTTCTTTTGCAGTGAGTTCTTTTTTAAACATTCCTCTTAAACCTTTCAGAGGGCCTTCCATAACTTCAATCTCATCGCCGACTTCAGGTTCTTCTCCGTATTTATAAAGCTCAATAAGGCCGTCTATTTCCCTGGATTTGATCTCACGGATTACTTCTTCAGGAATAGTGGTGGGAGCTTCCCTGCTTCCGACCACTCTTTTTACTCCTCTTGTGTATTTCACAAGCTGGTATTGTGCGGGAAAATCAAAATAGACAAATCCGTAGCCAGCAAAAAAAGGCTTTATTTTATTCTCATCCATGTATTTGGGATTGTAAACCTCGATTCCCCCCTCAGTAAACAATTTTTCTACTTGAAATTCCTTTTTAGGCTTCGTATTAATGACAAACCAGTTTTTCATCTCTTCCTCATCTCTATTTATAATTTAGCATTGTCCCAAAGTTGCTTGACCCCATGTCATTGCGAGCGACCATAGGGAGCATGGCAATCTCACTCAATAAAAGCTTCTTTAAGAAAACACATTCTACATTCTTTGTTAAATTAATCAAGCAAGTCAAAAACACGGTAGAAATCAGGGCGCCTATCCTGGAGGAAGTGTTTTTTGGCTTGAGACTGGGGTATCTGCTGAAAATCGCAGTCTGCATACAGGATATGATCCTCTTCCTTCGGGGCCTGGGCAATAACACGCCCATGAGGATCGACAACAAAAGATTCTCCTGCGAAATGAATAACATCTTCTTTTCCGACGCGATTGACAAGGGCAGTGTAATATCCATTCTGAAAAGCGGCAACCTGAAGTTCCGCTTCAAAAATTCCTTCGGTCCATTCTCCTAGAGCTCCTGCCTGAGGAATAACAACAATTTCTGCTTCTTTAAGACCCAAACACCGCATATATTCGGGAAAATGACGGTCATAACAAATAGCTATTCCGACTCGTCCTACCTTTGTTTTATATACAAAATTTATATTCTCTCCGGGAGCATAATACCCCTTCTCATAAAATCCAGGCCCTTCCATGATATGGACCATGCGCGTTACTCCCAGGAGTTTTCCATCTGCATCAATCACCGGAGAAGCATCATAGGTTCTCTCCCCGTCTCTTTCAAAAAGATTCAAAACAACAACAACGCCATATTTTTTGGCAAGCTTGGAAAATTGTTCTGTTGTTGGACCAGGAATGGGCTCGGCCATTGCTAAATATTCTTGATTTGAGGGGATTTGGGGTAAAAACGTAGAAAAAGCTAATTCAGCAAAGGCAACTAATTCTGCTCCAGAGCTTGCAGCCTGATGGAAAGAGTCGATTCCCCGATTGATATTTTCCTCATAATCTTTCGTCGCATGCTGTTGGATTAAAGCAATTTTCATTGAATTCTCCTTTTCTCTACTGTTTTCCGGCTAAAATCAGAGCTTTGATTATTTTAAAAACATCCGCATTCTTATCTTGCGATTATGTTCTCATTCCTGATTATATTATTAAATTTCCCAGATATTTTCAAATAATCTTCATCAAAAAAAAGTATTTCTTATTTTTCCTTTTTGTGGGCTTGATAAATCAAGCCCCTACATGGAATGTTTTCTGCATTTCTCCCTCAAGAATAGCACCAGTCCTTTTTCTACTTTTTCAATTAGTCCGCGTGGTAAAGAGGAAAAGAACTATCCTCCATATTCAGAGAAAGTAGCCTGTCCCCTTTTAAGTTTCTATCGAGTCGCTTCGGGACAATGCTAATTATAAAATCTATATTTATGGATACAAATTAAGTTCTTGGCAACGAGGAGTTGTTTGGAGGGAAACTGCCAGCATTTTAGGAGCCATCGAAATCCAGAACATTCTACTCATTCAGAAGACTCCTCCCTCTCCGTTTTATCGAAATGTTCTTTGAGTGCTTTGATTATATTAATAGACGTGTCCACAAATTCTATGCCCAATTCGAACAATTCGTCAGCGTAAACGCTTTTGGCCCACCGAACTTTTGCATAGGCACTGATCATTCGCGGCGGGTCCATTAATGAAAGATCGATTTTCAGAAAGGATCCAACTGGCAAAAATGCGTTGGTGTGGATTCTTGCGCCTGTTAAAGAAATATCTTCAGTCGTATGATGAATAATTTTCGGGTGGGTTTCTGTTGTATCCTTAGAAATCAGAGTAATCGTGAATAAAGCTTGCTCTCTTACTCGTCTTTCTCTTCTTTTCTCTGACATGGATCTGGCGCCTTTCTCTTTCTATTCTATTTCCTGAAGATTCGTTCTCTTCTGGCAATGATCATTACCTTTCATCATTACATGAATCTGTTTTCTTACTAATCAACAATTTTCCATGGCTCTTTCTCAGACCTTCCTGAGCAGGTCAACGGAGAGGACTTACATCTTCCTCGTCCAAAACATATAACATAGCATAGATTTGTTGTCAAAATTAATAAAACATTTGCACGGACAGCTAGAATTCATCTGAGAGTCTATGGTCTGCTATGTGATTGCTGATAACAAAAAAGCTCAGACTTCAAAGACTTGACTCATCTTTTTTTATCAACTATCCTGGATTATTCACGAGTCGACATTGCTGCAGATGCAAGGCGTCAGCCCATGAAGCTGTGGTCCTCCACTGCGAATGGGCTGCAACGAAGCAGATGCGGTGAGATCGACTCGCCACCAGGGAAAAAATGCCGATTATTATAGATAGCTTCTTTTCGAATAAGTGTTTATCAGGATCTACAGCAATATCAGGATATCTTTTTGATATTGCTGTAATTGCAGAAAGTATCGGCATTTTTTATGAATAATTCAGGTTATTTATAAAGAGAAATAATGCTGAATTTTCATTTTTTCCTTAACTGAGGTAAAAAAATGAGAACTGCCCCCTTTTTCCGTAGTCCAAAGAGTTTCCGATGACAGGAGAAGATATACGGGCTGATCAAAAAAAGTTTTTAGTTGTATTCTCTCACCCAAAAGAAAACAGCCTTGCTTACGCCATCAGAGAAGCTGTTATAAAAGGATTGAAAAAAATCCGCGCAGAAGTAAGAGTTCAAGATCTCTACAGAGAAAAATTCAATCCTCTCCTTTACGACATAGACGAAAATGAAAAAGATCAAGTAACCGTGAAGATGAAAGAAGATGTTGTCTGGGCAGACGGGATTGTCTTTATCGCGCCGCTCTGGTGGGCCAGCATTCCTGCCATGCTGAAAGGGTATTTCGATAGAATATTTACAGAACATTTCGCCTTTCAATACAATCAGGCTGGCATACCGGTAGGCCTGCTAAAAAATAAAAAAGCGGTTTTGATCGGGACCTGTGACACACCCCCTTTATTGGCCAAATTTTCCAAAACCTCTCTGGGTTTTAAATCTGTAATCAGGGGAGTCCTAAAGTTAAGCGGAATCAAAGATTCTAAGTTTATACTCTTTGGATCTGTGATGAATTCGACGGAGAAAAAAAGAAAAAAGTGGATTAAAAGAGCAATAGCAATAGGTGAAAAATTTGCCCGCCCAGACTCCTTAATTAGAAAAATGAACAAAAGAATATTCCTGTTGATTAGAGCCATAAGGCTGCCTCTTTATTCATTTGTTTTCACTTCCATCTTGTTGGGTAGTGCAATTGGCGCCTCGGTTGCCCATAATTTCAGCTGGAGAGGATTTGGGCTAGCAATTTTCTTGGGCCTTCTATGTCATACGGCTGTTTCCTACTCCAACGAAGTCGCCGATGAGCATGCCGATAAGATCAATATTAACCGTACGATCTTCAATGGAGGGACTGGGCTCATGGCTGAAGGGTTGATAACAAAAAGAACCCTGAACTGGGGATGGGTCATCACTTCTTTGCTCAGTCTGTTCATAGCTTCACTGATGGTTCTTCGGTTTAACTATCACTGGCTCCTTTTTATGGGGATAGCCGTTGGTCTCTTTTTGGGCCTTCAATACAGTTTTTATCCGCTCCGGTTTTCGAGGCTCGGATTGGGTGAGATAGCAGCCTTTATTGGCTATGGAGTTCCCATGATGTTAGTTGGACTGGCTCTTCAGGTTGAGAATCCCACTATGAGTCAGGTTACATCAGGATTCCGGTTCTTTCTCTTATCACTGCCAATTTCGCTGTCCGTTTTTGTAACTCTGTGCTTAACCCAGATACCAGATACGGATGCGGACAAAGAAACAGGGAAAAGATCAATCTCTGTGTTACTAAAACCTAAAAATGTCATGATTCTTTCTGCCATTGTTCTGTTCCTTTGTATATTTTTCTGTTTTGGTCTTGCCCTGCTAGACATCCTGCCCTTAAAATATTCCATTATTATTTCTATCCTCCCTTTATTAACAGGAGTAGTGATAATAAAGAACCTCAATACTTACAAGATACCCGCAGGGATGAAAATGATCAACATCATGGGGATGTCTGCAACAACTACTGTGCTTTGTGGAATTGTTCCCGCAGTATATTTTTTCAACAATGCTGTAGAGGTTAACCTTTTAAAACAGCTCTTCTCAAACTAATCTATCGATACCAATTGGGTGATGTAGGTCTTGGTAAAAGGTCCGATCTTTCCCCGATGCTTCACCAGAAAATGGGGCTCCATCTTCGTGATCCAGTAGGTAATCTTGGGACGGAAGACAAAAGCATGAATAATGACTTCCATGCGGTAACATTCAAACTCGCCAGCTTTCACTCGAATAGTCTCAACTCCTGCCTGGCGGACGATCCCGGAAACAGAACGCAGCGAAAAATCTATCAAGAATAGCTTCCATTCCCTGTTTTGATCAAACGGAAACGATCTGAGCAGAAGAAGAAGACTGCCGTCAACAGCAAGGCTTTTATTCTCTGGGAGATCAAATTCTCGGGTTTTCTGCCCCCTTCCTGAACGTCGCTTGGCATACACAGTCTTTTGCTTTTTCCACATGGAGCCTTCAAACTTGGATTTTCCGGAAGAACGTGTAACATTTTTGGCACCCGAGGCAAAATTGCCGTCCGCATCCAACTCAATTGTTATGTATTCCACTTCTTTGTCAGAAATCGATTTCATGGTGAAAATCGTCTGAGAATCAGCATAGTCGATGTTCATCTCGATAGACTTACTTTGTGATGCATCTCGATTTTTGACCGGTAATGCCTCATAACGATATCCTTCTCTCTTTTTTGAGCTTTTTTCAGCATATCCAGTCGATTGGCCAGAAAGCATGCATTCAGAGAGAATATAAAGAAGAAAGCAGAGGAAAATCACAGGATACTTTATATATTTCACTTTACCCTTCATCACAACACCAATGAAAGTAACGGAATCAAACAAAACCATAACATGTATGACAAGGTCAGCACCATCACCCTGTTTATTTTTCTATCGAAATGAGCGGAACGCATAAGCTTGAACAGAACGGTTAAGAGAACCAAAGCATGCAGCAGCACAACGAAGATAAGAATAACTGACCACCCTTTCAGTATATCGAAATAATAAAGTACTATCCAAGAGAGTGCAGCAACGGAGATGCAAATACCTGACAGCATTATGGCCACGCGTGGCCCGAAAATGACAGCGATTGTTCTTTTTTTAGCAGCCCGGTCCGCCTGGAAATCAGGAACACCTGAAATCGTAATGGCAGAAAAGATGGCAAATAACAAAGGGATGCTGATGTGCCATGGAAAAGCATCTTTCCATACTCCACTCTGAAACACATAACCGCAGAGAATAAGATATGGACTGAAGGTGATAGCCACAACGATTTCACCAATTCCATGATAGGAGAACTTAAGAGGTGGAAGAGTATAGCCTAATCCTAAGAATAGGCCGGTGCATAGGAACGACACCATTAAAACGGGCTTAACATCTGATGATATTTTCAGCAGAACATATCCCGTCCCTAATATTAAAAGGAGAAGAATAGCTATAGCTGTTCTTACTTCTTTGAATACAAGCCTGTTCTCCACAAGCACCCTCGAGCCTCCGTTAAAAAAACCCGGGTTCTTATTTTGCCGATCCGTTTTAAAATCAAAATATTCGTTTGTAAGGACAGAGCATAATTCAACCAAAAAAAGGAAGACATATCCCAGCACATAAATGCTCAGGCTAAATTTCCGGTACATGCTGTATGCTGCCGCAGTTCCCAGGCTGTATGCTATCCATGGCACGGGGTAAAAATGCAGTCGAGATATCTTAATCCAGGACCAAGCTTTTGCACTGAATTTCTTGAAAAGCATCTGTGAATTCACCATCAAATTAATCTCGAACTCACCCTTAACGACGGAATTATAATCATCTAAGGTAGCAGAATATCTTTTCTCCATTATCTTTGCAATCTATAGTGAGTTGCAGCATCCAGTGCGGGCCAACGATATAAGTAACACTTTGCCATATCCCCTGAAAAGTTCACCCATTAAAGACTTGACTCTTTTCCTTTAATCAACTATTTATAAACAGAACTATGTCAGCATTTTTATTAATCCTTTATAGAGGCATAATATGGAAAAAATAAAGGAATATACTTTTAAGCATTTCGAAAAGATTATCGTAGTATCCATCTTACTTGGCATTGTGTTAATAACCTATTTTACTCCTTATAAAATGGGCTTCTTGAACTTTTTTTATCTCCCAATAATCGCTGCTGGTTATTTCTTGGGCAAGAGAATGGCAGTCCTTACTGCTGTTTCCTGCATTCTGATAGTAGCTTTTTTTTTACTGCTTTTTCCTTCTTCTTTTTTCACTGCTGGAACAAACAAAACCTATATAATTGTGAGCCTCGCTGCCTGGAGTTCCTTCCTGATTTTAACAAGTGCTGCCATAGGATACTTGTACGAAGAGAAAGAAAAGAAAATAAAAGAATTAAGGTCCGCGTATATGGGAATTTTAGAGATTCTTTCAAAATACCTTGAATCAGCAGACAGATATACTCAAGGACATTCAGTGCGGGTTGCTCATTTATCAGAAGACATAGCTCGCACCATGGGATTATCGCCAGTAGAGGTAGAAAATGTAAGAGCAGCCGCGCTCCTCCATGACATAGGAAAAATTGAAATAAGTCTCGATGTCCTTCACAAAGCAGCCGCTCTTACAGATGAGGAAAAAGAACTAATGGATTCGCATTCAGAAAAAGGAGCAAGAATCATATCTCTTGTGGGGGGAGTCTTAAAAGAGGCGGTTCCGATTGTTTCAGCCCATCATAAATACTTTTTTGAAACCGAGAAACCTCCTTCCGAGAATGGAACGGAGCATACGAGAAAAGAAGTTCCTCTGGGAGCAGCCATAATAGCTGTTGCTGATGCCTATGATGCCATGGTAACAGACAGACCTTATCGGGCAGGAATGCAACCCTGGCAGGCCTTTGAGGAAGTAGAAAAAGGAACGGGGAAACAATTCCATCCAGGAGCAGTAAAAGCTTTTAAAAAAGTCCTTTCGACTCAGCACAAATATAGAAAATAAGAAGCAGGCTTGCTTGGGGCCAAGCGATTGCCAGCATAAAAAAATATGCATTTATTGTGTGGTTACCGAGTTCAAAATACAAACCAGCAAAAATAATCGATGATATTGAATATCATGATGAACGAAGCCTAAGAAAAGAGAATCCCCAAGCAGATCTATACGTTGCCATCAAAGAAAAAACTGGAACCAAGTAAATTAGTATACTATCCCCGAATTAAAATGAGGATGATTTACGTTCTATGATGGTCAGCTCGCCTTTCAAGTTGATTCCTTCTCCAACGATCTGAATCTCATATACCCCGGGCGCGGCGAAATTGGCATAATGAATAAAATAAGGTCGCTGACTATCCACTTTCTCAGTAACAAGATCCCATCTGATCTGATTGAAACCCTTCTTGCCCATTAGAGTGCTGGACCAGATTGCCTTGCCTTTCTCGTCATTCACTTGAATCTCGACCTCAGCTTCTTTCATAAGATAGAAAGTTATAGGGACTCTTTCCAATGTGCTGTACTTCGGTTCGCGATGAGTGTCATTAATCCAGGGCCGACGAGCGACAGGTGTTTCAAAAAGAACATCTGCCTCTGGAACGCCCTTTTTAAAGGCTTGCTGAATCGGCCGGACATTCATTTTGTATATACCTCTCCCATGTGTCCCTACCACAAGGTCCATCTCTTTTTTCTGGATGGCTAGATCGGATATGCTTGTGGCTGCCATATCAGGACCCAACAAAGACCATCTCTTTCCCCTATCCACTGATATATAAACTCCTCTGTACAGACCTGCATACAGAATATCCTTATTCACTGGGTCTTCCAGGATAACATAGGCGACTTCATCGGGAAGGTTAGAAACAATCGACGTCCAGGTTTTCCCAAAATTCTCCGAGACATAAAGGTGATTTCCAAGGTCGTCATAATTGATGCCTGTGACAGATACATAGACTCGGGACTTGCTGGAATTCGACGGGCATATACTCCGGATATACCCATTCGACAGCCCTTCGGAATGTTCTGTCCAATCTGTGCCGTCGTTATGGGTCACCCAGAAAGCTCCTCTATCAGTTCCTGCAAATAGAACTCCTGGCTCTAGAGGAGACTCGGCAATGGCACCAATAGCTTCAGATTTCCTCTCCTTGTGGGCTGATACGGATAGGTCCGGGCTGATCAATTTCCAGGAATCTCCTCTATCCAGACTTTTAAAGACGTAGTTTCCAGCATGATACAAAGTTAAATGATTATGGGAAGAAATGATGTAGGGGGCAACAAAATTGTAGGCAAGCTTGCCAGAATGCCCTTTGGGCAACCGGGGCCGTATCCGCCAGGAACGGTCTGCCCGCATATCTTTTCTTCTTATTCCTCCGTTCTGGCTAGAAAAATAGACTATGTTCGGGTCTACCGGGTCCGCCATCGTGTAACATCCATCTCCTCCTGACCAGGCATCGAGCCAGACATATTGCCATCCATCTGCGTACTTGGAATTCCACTCCTTTGCCGGTCCATACACGGATGAATCATCCTGAACCCCACCATACACATAATAGGGATCTTGATTATCGACGGAAATGTCATAAAACTCTCCGGCAGGGATGTTGTTGTAATGCATCCAGGATTTTCCCTTATCATAGCTGACATAGAAGCCTCCATCATTGCCGAGCGCCATATGGTTAGGATTTTCAGGATTGATCCACATCTCGCAGTGATCAAGATGGAGGGTTTCAGACGGGTTGGGAAAAAGGTGGAACACATCCCCGCCTATCAGTTCGAAAGTCTTGCCGCCGTCCACACTGTGCGCAGCCCTAACACCAAGCGCGAAGATCTCCTCATCGTCCTGAGGATTCACATAGCAATCGGCAAAATACCAGCCAATGCCGGGAAAGATGTAGAGATCATCTTTATGGGTCCTTGCCCAGATTTTTCCTCCATCCAGGGTGAGGTAGACTTCGGCAGCAAGGTCTCGTTTTTTATTCAGGTTGTCCACCAGGGCATAGACCTTATCCGGATTGGACCAGGAAACAGCCAGGCCAATCCTTCCTGTTTTTGGCCCTTCAGGCAGACCGCCTCCCAGCCTCTTCCATGTTTTTCCTCTATCTATACTCTTATAAACCCCACTCTCTTTCCCGTATATGCCAGGATAATTTTCCCACATGGAGACATATATAACATCCGGATTGGAGGGAGAGATAACGACATCGTTAGCCCCTGTCCGCTCGTTAACATAAAGAACATGCTCCCAGGTCTTCCCCCCATCTATTGTCCTGTAAAGACCTCGATTTTTGTTGGTCGACCAGAAATGGCCCAGCACAGCCACAAACACAAAGTCTGGATTTTTGGGATGAACGGCAATCTCCCCGATATGATAGGAATCCGGGAGTCCCATGTTCTGCCATGTCTCTCCGCCATTATCAGAGCGAAACACCCCGGTGCCCGGCATGGTGAAATTCCTCGCCTTTTTGAGGCTCTCACCTGAGCCAAGCCAGATGATATTGGGGTTTGACGGAGCCAGGGCTATGTCGCCGATACCGAGGGCTGATTGGTTTTCAAAAATCGGTTTCCAGGTCAGAGCATGGTTAGTTGTCTTCCAGAGATTTCCCGAACCAAAAGCTACATACATCGTTCCTGGATTTGCCGGATCACACTGAACAGCTTCAACCCTCGCTGAATTCATAACGGGTCCCAAGGAAATCCATTCAAGATTGAACTTAGAATTTTGCTTCAGCTTGAGGTACCGTTCCCATGAATCAAGAAGAGGGCTCCTCTTTTCCTGGTCTCCCGCAATTATATAAGTCCCTATAATGATTAATATTAATAATAAGAAGAAAATTAGACTTTTCGCTCTCATGAGCCAAAACCTCCCTAAAAAATAAAACAATTATCCATGAATCTGTGCTTCCAGATCTAAGGGCCAAAATAGCATACATCCCCAGGAGGTGTCAAAAAATTACTCAAGGAATGTATGACGAGGCAAAAAGCAAAACCTGACCCCTATTTGGGATCGAAAGGACAAGAAAGACGATATAAGATCAATAATCAGAAGGCAAAAAGCAAAACCTGACCCCTATTTACTTATTTTATTGAATCGAGAACTCGCTTTACTATTCCGTCCAAATCGCCGGTCCAGCGGACAACAATGACCAGATCATGTTCATTATCCACAACTATATAGTTCCCTCCGAATCCTACCGCAAAATAGAGGGATTCAGGCGCACTCGGAATCCGCTGCTTTTTTGTGTTCAACCACCACATGTAGCCGTATACCGGAACAACCGGTGTCGGAACTTGAATCATTCTTACCCACTTTTGGGAAATAAGCTGCTTGCCTCTCCAGTTTCCCTTGCGGAGGAAAAGAAGACCAAACCGGGCTTGATCCCTTGTGCTGATGAACATGCCGCCGCCCCAGTGTCCGCCGCCACTGACCGACTGTACTTTCACCCCATCTATTAGAACCCATGAATTTTTGTAACCGTGCCAGCGCCAAGTCGAGGAAGCATCAATGCGATCCATTATTTTCTCCCGGAGAATTACAGGCAGCGGCAGGCGCCAAACCTGAAGGAGCGAATACGCGAGCAGATTGACCCTGACATCATTGTATTTAAAGTTTGTGCCTGGCTCATTAAGTTCGCGGTTTCGGATTTTATCCCATGTGGCATCTCTGGGAGGCCTATCTGCCCAGTCCTGTCTATCCCAGAGAGTTCCGGACCAGTCGGATGTCTGGGTCAGCAGGTGGTGCCAGGTTATCTTCGCATTGTGTTCCGAATCGAATTTGCCGTCTTTGACATATTTTTTTACGTGCTCCTGGACATCACCAATCAAGCCAGCGTCCAGAGCCAGGCCTGCTACTGTGGAAAGATAGCTTTTTGTGACACTGAAGGTCATGTCCACACGTTTGGTATCACCCCATTCCGCTACGATGTAACCATTTTTAATGACGATGCCATTTGTCTCACCGCGTTCTTTCGTGGGTCCGAGTATCGAGAAGAAAGGTTCCCGTGAAGAGCTGCGCTCAATGGCTTTTTTCAAATCTTTAGGGTCTTTAGATGGATTTTCCCTCGCGAATTCAACCGCCTCCTGCAAGAGTTTTGAGTTCATACCCAGGTCTTCGGGTTTGCGCTTTTCCCAGGCATCACCCTTTGAAGGAAAGTAGAGGGATTGCTTGGATATGCCTTCAACAGGCGAAAAAGAAAGAGAGAAAATCAAAAAGAGGAAAAGCAGGCTGGAAAGGGCTTTGAAAAACCTGAGATTATTGAACTTAGTTAGGATAAAGGGAGTTCTTTTTAAGGTCATAATTCAATCTCCTTCAAAAAGACCAATGTTATCATGGCCTTATCATGAAACACTATAACAGTTTAGACGAAGCAGAAAATAGAGTTCATACGATAAAAGCAGCTATAAGGGCCACTTTAGGAAGTTAAAGAGATTCAATTTCATTTTCCCTTTATCTCCACTTCATCCTTTCCATAGACTCTCTCACAGTAATGACATTTAACCTCAAGAGGTTTTTCTCTGAGAACTTTGAATTTTGATATGATTACTTCTTTGCTTGTTATGCAAACAGGGTTTGTACAGTTTAATACACCTACTAATTCTTCAGGTAGTTTTACCTGTATTTTTTCTGTCGTCTTGTAGTTTTTTATAATACTTACGGTGGCGTTAGGAGCAAGAATGGCGATTTTATTGACTTCACTCTGGGTTAAAAACCTGCTATCGATCTTGATCACGCCTTTACTGCCTATTTTCTTGCTGTTCAAATTTAAAGCCAAATTTATCGGGTGCTTGAACTCTTGAGGGTTTAATATCCTAATTATCCTGAAAGTATCTCTGCTCGGTAGATGGTCTATGACTGTGCCGTCCTTTATTGCAGGAATCCTTCTTTCTTTCATTTCACTTCTCCTCGCCCAGTACTAAGGCCAACAATGCTTTTCTCACAGCCACTCCGTTGGCTGCTTGCTCAAAATAGACGGCGTGTTCGGTATCATCCAATTCAGCATTTATCTCCCCCACCCTGGGCAACGGATGCATAATCTTCAGGTCCTTTTTTATGTGATCCAGCAGAGTTATATCCAGCCTGTAGGCATTTTTGTATTTTTCGTATTCCAAGGGATCGGGAAATCTTTCCTGCTGGATTCTCGTGACATAAAGTATATCCAGTTTTTGACTGACCTCAAAAACATCGCTGGTTTTATGGCATTTAATTCCTTTTTCCCTAAGCTCTTTAATATAATGCTCTGGCATCTGCAAGGCATCAGGAGCAATAAAATACATCTCCACCTTCCAAAAACTTAATGCTATCGCCAAACTATTAACCGTCCTTCCGTATTTCAAGTCTCCTAAAAACCCGATTTTTAAGCCCTCAATCTTTTTCTTTATCTTTTGAATTGTGTATAAATCGAGAAGCATTTGGGTGGGATGTTGGTTTGCCCCATCGCCTCCATTAATAACAGGGATAGAAGCAGCTTCAGCCGCCAACCTGGCTGATCCTTCAACCGGACTCCGGATAACAATAACATCGCTATAACATTCAGCCATCTTTATCGTATCCCAAACTGTCTCCCCTTTTTTTACAGAAGTAACTTTCTCATCTGAAAATCCCAAAACTTTGCCGCCAAGCCTGAACATCGCACTCTCAAAGCTCAACCTCGTTCTTGTCGAAGGCTCAAAAAACAACGTGGCCAGTATCTTACCATCGAGCAGTTTTGGTTTTTCTTTCTCCATTTCTTTAGCGATCTTAAGAATATAAAGCAAATCAGATTTACTGAAATCTCTAACAGAAATGATATCTCGACCTTTAAAATTCAATTCAGCCTCCTTTCAAACAGATATTTGGCAATGGTGGTTTCGCTCTTTCCCTTAATTGCAGAGCTTGCTGAAAACAAGAACACGATGATGCTTCTCTCCCCTCCGTTCTCCAAGAATCTTATACCAGCTTCTATTTTAGGCTTCATACTCTCCTCTTTGAAATGCTTTTTTGAATCCTTGAAACCAAAAAATGGATCAATTCTCTTTAACCAAAAACTGTTCATTACGCTCTGTTGACCTGCCGCCCATCAATGTACCATCTGTAAAGTTAAATTCGCAGTCTCAAAAGCCTCTGAAGCCGGTGGTCTGTATCCCAAAGAGCTATGAGGCCGGGTACCTGTTATATTCCCTGCGCCAGCACTCTGTGAGCACCGTGGCTTCTAATAGCGTATCAAAGATTTCTCCATTCAGCAACTTGTCCCTGAGCTTCCCGATGGAGGAAACCCTCAGCTTGCGATAAACTGCGGATGATGAAAGCGGCCGGCATGATTGAATGTCCAGAACTCCATCTCTTTGTTTTTCCGTGTTGTGTATGTTATTCGCAAGATCTGAAAATCTTGATATTAATAATTTGATTCTTGCATTATTTGCCATTAAACTGGAACGCTATGATCCCTAAAAAAGAGTCTCTTACTTATAAGAAAATATTCTTCTTCTGGATCCCCTTAGCAGCCACATGGCTGATGATGGCCACAGAAGGGCCTTTCCTTGCAGCCATCATTGCCAGGCTTGCAAACCCTAAATTTAACCTCGCTGCCTTCGGCGTGGCTTTCTCTTTTGCTGTGTTCATCGAAGCTCCGGTCATCATGCTCATGAGCGCATCCACAGCTCTGGCGAAAGACAGGGATTCATACATCAAATTAAGAAACTTCACTTTTGTATTAAGCGGCATTACCACACTCGTCTTGATTACTTTTATAATTCCGCCCATCTTTTACTTCATCACCCAACGTCTTATTGGATTACCTGAAAATGTTGCCAAATTGACCCATCATGCCTTTATCGTCCTCATTCCCTGGCCGGGAGCGATCGGTTATCGACGATTCTACCAAGGCATCCTTATCCGTAGCAATCTAACCCGCCGGGTGGCATACGGGACAATAACCCGTTTGATGGCAATAGTTATGACCTCTCTGACGTGCTATCTGTTCTTCGATCTGAATGGCGCTATCATAGGTACTTTGTCTCTCGCTGTTGCCGTCTCTGCCGAAGCCGTCACCAGCAGGATAATGGCTCATACTTCAGTACGACATTTATTGTTAAAAGAAAAAGAATCGGAGAGATCAGAAGAAACTCCTATAAGCTACAGGTACATCAAAAAATTCTATTATCCCCTGGCTCTGACTTCTGTCCTCAGCATAGGTGTCCATCCGATGGTGACATTCTTCATGGGACAGAGCCGGATGCCGATTGAATCTTTAGCCGTTCTTCCTGTGATCCTTTCTCTGGTTTTTGTTTTCAGGAGTATAGGTCTTTCCTTCCAAGAAGTAGGCATAGCTCTTTTAGGAAAAAACAACCAAACTTTTAAGCCTCTGCGTAATTTTGCATTTGGGCTAGGGATCGTCCTTGTTTGTCTTCTATCCTTCATAACTCTCACTCCGTTTTCCTACATCTGGTTTCATAAGATATCGGGACTTTCTATGGAATTGACAATTTTTGCAGAATTTCCGGCCCAGCTAGCAATTTTACTTCCAGGGCTAACAGTGCTCATTTCCCTCCAAAGAGCCTTACTGATAAATAACAAAAAGACAAAACCGATCACCATCGCCTCCTCCATCGAGGTTATTAGTATATTCATCGTGCTCCTTGTCACCATTGTGACATTTAACTTGATAGGAGCGATCGCTGCTGTTGCGGCCCTGGTCGTAGGGCGCCTGTTAGCCAACGGGTATCTCGTTTGGCCCTGTCTGAAGGTTTTGAAAAGAAAGGCTTGAAACGGATATAGAATATCCTATCTTATTTATTCCCTATTCCAACAATACAGTACTCTTTGATAGGCTTTATGTGGACCACTCCTTACTTGTTCAATACTTCTTTCAGAGCGGTCAACACACGGGTGACATTTTCCTTTCTCGCTGTATGCCCCATCAGCCCGATCCGCCATATCTTACCTGCTAGAGGCCCCAATCCCGCTCCGATTTCTATTTTATGGTTAGAGCGAAGCTTACTCCTCACTTCGGCATCATCGACTCCCTCAGGAATATGGATCGAATTCAGCATGGGAAGTCGAAAATCAGGCGAAACAAGCATATTAATTCCTAAATCATCAAGGCCTCGGACCAACATGTTGTGACATTCGAGATGTCGACGAAAAACATTTTCCAATCCTTCCTCAACGCTAAGAAAAAGCGATTGATACAAAGCGTAGTTCATATTGATCGGGGCTGTATGATGATAGACCCGCGTTTCCCCTCCCCAATACTTTGTCAGCATGCTGACATCCAGATACCAATTGGGGACTTTCGTCTTTCGCCCAAGAATAACATCCAATGCTCTATCAGAAACGGAGACAGGGGCCAAACCCGGAGGACAAGAAAGGCACTTTTGGGTGCCACTGTAAAGAACATCAATTCCCCAAGCATCCATAGCCACTTCAATCCCTCCAAGACTGGTGACTGTATCCACCAGGTAAAGAGTTTCCTTACCACGCAATAAATCTCCGATCTCTTCAACGGGATTTCTTACACCAGTCGATGTTTCTGCATGGACAACCGCCACTATCTTATAGTTTTTCTTTTCCAGCATATCTTCCACTTTTTCAGGAATAACGGGTGTTCCCCATTCAAACTCAAGACTATCCACATCGGCGCCAAGGCGAGTGGCCACATCCTGCATGCGCTGACCGAAGACACCGTTGATCAGGATCAACACAGGATCATCACGTTCAATCAGATTCACGAAGCAAGTTTCCATCCCCGCAGATCCAGTGCCAGAAATAGGTATCGTCATACGGTTGTGGGTTTTCATGAC
Source organism: Candidatus Aminicenantota bacterium (assembly GCA_011049545.1). Classification (GTDB taxonomy): domain Bacteria; phylum Acidobacteriota; class Aminicenantia; order Aminicenantales; family Aminicenantaceae; genus SOIV01. Next base: position 62,840 of record DRHQ01000012.1, read on the forward strand.
CGTCTGAAGGAGCTTTTTAATTTCGTCCATAATATCGATGAAGTATGGATCCATATGACCCAGGGTCTTCAGTCCAAGGGCTTCATAAACAGAATCATGAATGCAAGAAGGTCCAGGCCCCATTAAAAGTATTTCTTCAACGCCGTCCAGTTTGTTTTTCATTGTTTTGTGATTCTCCTTTTTCCTTTTGTGGATTCAAAATAATATCAACTTCTTTATTTCAAAGCAAAGGAATTCTCCTAACAAAATCATGGTTTTTGTAATGTTTTCACAGCTATACTAGAATTGCGATGATAAGTTATAATCTACTTCAAGGAATAATCAAGATTGGACTCGCTTCGCGAAGGCTGTATGGTGAAAAAACCGTGAGCGACGAAAGCACTCAAGACCAAAGACTAAGAAGCGACCCTCAACAAAAACATTCCTGCTATCTACTCAATCATATCAGGGATTTTAGAGATAGCCCCATCAGGATCTACGAGAAGGCTAACTACTAAGTTGGCTTGATGATGAGCGGCTATACCCACCCGAGGCGCCATCAAACCCAGGCCAGGGCCAGCAGCCTTTATCATATCTCCTACGATGAAAACTCTATTCCCTAAACGCCAGGTTTTTATGCTGTTGCTGTCCCCATACCCCGCCAGTCCAGATGCACCCACAACATAAGCCTTGGGTAACGATTCAGCAGCAGATTCTAGGATCATGACTTTCTCTTCAGCACGATCGAAACATTCGACGATGACATTGGCTGTATGGAATACTTTTGGAATATTTTTTCTGTTCAACTCGATTTTATGGATTACAATTTTTATGAAGGGATTGATGCTAGCCAAAATTATTGATAAGGCCTGCGTCTTAGGCATTCCAATTTGATCGATGGAATATTGCTGGCGGTTAAGATTGCTCGGCTCTACCACATCGAAATCGACAAGAATCAGCGTTCCTATCCCCATTCTGGCTAAGGCGATGGAAACGGCAGACCCTAATCCCCCCAAACCGGCAATCCCGACTGTAGCTCTTTTCACACGCTCATGAACACCGGGAGAATGACGGGCAACCATAAGAGCCTCCAGCTCAGCCATCTGAGGAATCTCACCCTTGCGAATAAGAACGACCTGGTCACCTTCTTTCAGAATATAATCTTCGATGCAAGGGTAGCCGTTGACAACAATTACGTCAGCATCAGGTTTTTCCTGGTCTCGCAACTTGCGAACGGTCATATTAGCAGGGATAGACTTACTGTGCTCATTTACCAAGATTTTAATCATTATCTTATTCCAGAATGTGCATCGCCAAATGGATTTGAACTAATCTTTTTTTAGGCTTTTCAAGAGCTTCTTCACCTCTTTAACTTGAGGAGCATTCGGCGCAAGCTGGAGAAAAGCCTCGAAGTGCTTAATAGCTTCTTCTTTCATTTTTTTATCATGATAAAGGTAGCCTAAAAGAAAATTGACATAAGCATGATCTGTGCGAAAGTTGTATGACTGCTTTAATCTTTCTAATGCTTCGTCCATCTTATTATTTTGAATCAATATTTTGGCTTTCTCGAAGTTGATAGCAGCCAGAATTTCTTTGGGCTTTGACTCCTCCGGTTTTAACTCAAAAGCTTTAAGGAGGGCCTTCTCTGCCTCATCGTCTTTTTGTTGCTGGAAGAGGAAAGTTCCCAAGTTCACATAGGCTTCAAAAAAGTCTTCTTTTAACTCAACCGCCCTCTGAAATTCTTGGATGGCTTCCTCAAGCTTGTTCTTTCTGGATAATTCTGTTCCTTTTTTAAAAGAGGCTACAGCCTCTTCTTCCCTATTTTGTTCTTCTGCTATCTCTTTGACCAAGGTAACCTTAATGTTCTGAACAATGTTAGGGCGTAGTTTCAACTCGCCTGTGTAGCTTTGATATCCTTCCTTTTCAACTGTTAAATTGTAGTTTCCTGCAGGTAAGGAAGGTGATGAAAATTCCCCTTCTTCATTGCTCTCGAAATTAAACATTTGATCACTGTCTTTATGCTTTAGTTGAACTTCGGCTTGTGGAATCGCTTCTTTATTGATGTTTAGAACTGTGCCCTCTAATTTTGCCTTTGACTCTCCAGCCAGTGGAGAAGAAATAGTGCCCCACATTACTATAATTAATGGAACTAAATAAATAGCCGCTAGATGTTTAATTTTACTGGCAAGATACATTTTCTCCTCCTAATTAAACTCAAATTTCCGGAATATTCCTATCAAATTCCGTATCCTGATTCATCCTTTGTTACTAGTAGTTGCGAATAAAAATCCTACCACAAGATTCGGAAAAATAAAACATATTTGGTAGTAATGTCTATTTCTTAAGAATCTCAACAGGTAAGATTTCTATTTCTTTTGATTATGATATAATGGAGATGTGAAAAATAAGCAAAAATTACTGCTTGCATTATTAATATCTGTTTTTTTTGCTTCATTTTTGAGCTCTTCAAGCACTTCAGTAAAAAAATCAGATCCCTGGAAAAAATGGCTGAATGAAGTTCATCTCATCGTGACCAAAGCAGAAAAATCTGTTTTCTATAGTTTAAAAACAGAGGAAGATAAGAAAAGATTTCAAGAACAATTCTGGAAAGCTAGAGATCCTAAACCTGAAACTCCATATAATGAATATAAGATTGAGTTTTATAGACGCCTAAAGCATGCAGATACTCAATTAGAAGGTCCTAACTCAGCCATGGGACGGATTTATATTCTTCTGGGTGAACCTTTTGAGAAAAAAAATTATTCTGGCTATGGAGACGTAGTCGACTGCGAGTTATGGATTTACCGTGCTGATGGGAGGCCCGGACTTCCACCTTTTATGCATTTATTATTTTATAGGCCTAGAAATTTCGGGAATTACAGACAGTTTCACCCAGGTGTTCATAATGCTTTAGATGTAATCTCTCCAGGTTATTCAGTGGGAAGAGCCTCACAACTCAAGGCATATCAAATCATAAAAAAGAGTTTACCTCAACTTGCTCAAGCCACTGTCTCTATTATCCCAGGAGAAGGCGATCCACGAAGGGGTCAATTCCTGACTTCTTCGGGTTCTGCATTTGCCCAGATACATACTTTACCCGAAAGAGAAGTGGAAAGAAATTATCTTAAAAATTTCACGGCCTTCACCGGCATCGTGGACGTTACATATTCAGCAAAAGAAATTGGGGGGAAAGGACTTATCTCTATAAGCGAGAATAAAGGATTTACATTCCTTAATTATTCTATTATGCCCGATGATATTGACTTTAGAAGAATTGCTGAAAATATACATACAGCAGATATAACCATTAATCTAAGAATAGAGGACTTGGAGGGAAGAACAATACATCAACAGGAGAGAAATATACATTTGGAATACGATGATATTAAGAAAAAAACTGAGATTGAAGAAAGAAAGCTCGCGTTCAAAGATTTCGCTCCTATCGTTGAAGGGGAATACAATGTCAGCATAACTTTTTCTAATAAGACCAAGGAAGGCTATTTCGTCCATAAAGAGAGGATAAGCATAAACGGCGATACAGTGCCGGTTCTGGTGGGATTTAAAATAAAAGAGCTAGAATCTGATAATTTTATGCCTTTTAGTACCGAAGGCAAAAAAGTGCTCGCGGATCCACGGCTAATTTTCAACAAAGCCGAATCTCTTGAGGGTCTAATCTTTTCAGAGCAAAAACCTACAATTCATCTCAGGAATATTGTAGACACAAATAACACATTTGAAATAAAGGATATTGTGAAACAGGAAAATCTTTTTGTGTTCAGACAGCCATTGATGGATATTAAAAGTGGCAATTATTTCTTAAGCATAAAAAACGATAAAGGGGAGATTTATAAAAAAATCATATCTGTCATATCATTTCATGTCGAAAAGCCTTTAGACTATGAAAGATCTGAGGCAGCTTCATCAGAGCTTAATTATATATTTGTGATTGCTCAGGAATATTTAAATAAGGGCGAATTCGATACAGCGATTGAATACTTTAACAAACTTCCTGAAAACCTGTGGAATTCAACCACGCTTCCAGTCATAGCACGGGCTTATTACGCCAACAAGGATTATGAAAAAGCTGTCGAACTCCTGGAAAAGGAGAATGTGGTAAAAAATTATTCTGTACTATTATTTCTTGCCAATTCATCTCTGGAACTAAAGAGAAAACAGAAGGCAGCCGAATATTTTGAAATGCTGCGTAAATATGGGGATACGGCCGAGCTTAATAACGTCCTCGGGGCCTTATATCATTCATTGGGGGAAAGAGAAAAGGCAAAGGTTTACTGGGAAAGGGCGGAAAAATTAGAAAAATCTAAAAAGAAAAACCTGAACAATAATAAGGAGAAATAAGATGAGAACCTTCAACAAATTAATTTTTATCGGCTTGTCTATTGTCTTGACCTTTTATTTGGCGGCTCTTGCGGCTACTACAGGTGCTGCTGAAGGATTTGTAAAAGATGAACAAACAGGAGAGCCGATTCTCAAAGCCAAGATTACATTCGTGTCTGCCAAATCCGCCAGCATAAAACTCGTATCCCATTCAGATAAAAAAGGACACTTCTACAGAGGCGGGCTGACAATTGGTATTTATCGGATTACAGTGGAAAAGGAAAACTATATGCCGTCGCAAAGCACAGTCAGGATCTCTCTAGGAGATGCAGCCAAAATAGAAATAAAACTTAAGCCCTTTAAAGGCCCGCCCCCTATAACAAAAAAAATCTCAACCAAGGCGGTATCTTTGTTGAATGAAGGTAAATATGAAGAATCAATAGAAAAATTTACGGAAGCGATTACAGAAGATCCAGACAATCCGATTTTCTATTACTACCGAGGTGTAGCCTTCGAAAAAACTGGTGACTTGGACAAAGCAATGGAAGATTATCAAAAATCTGTCGAATTGAAGCCCGATTTCATCTTGCCCACTGCAAACATAGGAAAAATCTATGCAAAAAAGAGAGAGTTTGAAAAGGCGATTGAGTTCTACAAAGAAGCAGTCGAATTAGGCGACCAAGATGCCACCAATTACTACAACTATGGAGTATGTTTAATGAATCTTGGAAAAAACGAACAAGCGAAAGAGGTTTTAGAAAAATTGATTTCCCTGGACGAAAATTACTCTGATGCTTTTTATCAGCTTGGTATCATTTATATCGGTTTAGCCGACTCGGCAAAAGCTAAAGAATTTCTCCAAAAATTCATGGACCTGGATCCAGAAAATCAGAAAGCTTCGATTGCAAAAGAGATATTAAAAAGTTTGAATTTACCTTAATTATTATTCTATCGATTATTCTTCTTTAATTTTTGCTGAAGCTGTTGGGCCTTTCGAAGCTCTTCATCATACTTATCCGTTTGACCACGGCGATTGTAGATATCGGCCAATATAAAATGGGCTAAGGGTGCATATTCTGATTCAGGGGCCAACTCCAGCCCTTTTTTGGCAAACCGTACCACCTCGTCAAAGTTTTCACCCAAATCTAAGTATGCTTTTGCTAGGAAAAGGTATCCGTTAGCAAAGTCTTTTTTATGCTTGATGGCTTCCTTGAAGTGTTCGATCCCCTTATGCGGAGAACCTATCTTCACATAAAGCTTTGCCAGATTGAAATGGGCAGGATAGGCTGCTGGATGCGATTCGATTTCCTTTTTATATTCTTCTTCTGCTCTTCGCAGCTCATTCCTCTCTTCATAAACCAAAGCCAGGTTGAAATGGCCATCTGGAATATGGAGTCTCATTTCCAGGGCTTTGTTGAATTCTGCCTCTGCCTGTTCCAGCATTTCTTTTTCAAAATAAGCTGTCCCCAATAGATTGTGAGCCATAGAACTCCGTTCAGGCTCTAAATCGATTGCCTTTTGCAAATAAAATATGGCCTTATCTATATCATCCATTTTCATGTATATTTCCCCAAGGTTATAGGGAGGTTTATGGTCTCGAGGATCCAATTGAATTAACCTTTCGTATCCGGTTATGGCTTCCTCGTATTTTTTTAGCCGCTTGTAAGCGTGGGCTAGACTGAATATAGCCGCCTCGTATTCCGGATCAATCTTCAACGCTTCTTTACATTCTTCGATTGCCTCTTCGAGTTTGTTCATTTTTAAAAAGATCCGAGCCCGGACTCGACGCGCTTCCTTAATCAAAGGGTCTTCTTCTATAACCTCTGTTATTCTCTCTAATGCCTCCTCCAGTTTATCTTCGGCAAAGTTTCCTTCAGCCATTTTTAGCTTATTAAAGAGATGGATTTTATCTTTAGGATCTGCTAGATCTCCTGTCTTGCCTAGTTCCGATTGAGAAGTAAAGCCTCCAACATAGCCCAAAGCCATAAGCTTTTCCATAGCCTCTTCATCCAGCTTTTGAGGTCCCCTCTCCTCTATCCCTTCTGCAGACATCTTTTCCAGCAGACTGTTTAGCTTTTCTTCAAATTGCTTTCCTATTTTAATTTCTTGTCTGTAGATATTGGTAAGCTCGTTTGGATCGTTAACAATATCGTAGAGCTCAGGCCTTGGCGCTTGAATATATTTGTACCGGGAGTTCTGGATGCTTTTCAACTCGCTCCAGCCAAAATGATATCGTGGATAGTAAGTCTCACTGTAAGCAAAACGTTCTTGGTTCGAGTGTTTATCCAAAATCAGAGGGAGGAGGCTCTTCCCCTGGACTTCACTGGGAAGAGGAAGGCCGAGTATCTGCAGCAGAGTGGGCATGATATCAATGGTTTCCACACGTGTATTGACCTTCTTAGCCTTTAAATTTTGAGAAGGGAGGTGGATGATTAAAGGAACAGAGATGGCCGCGTCATAAATAAAGAAGCCATGAGCGTTTTCTTGATGTTGTCCAAGGCTTTCTCCATGATCACCTACTATCACGATCAAGGTTTTCTTTAAAACGTCTTTTTCGATGAGTTTATCCAGCACTTTTCCGATCAACTCATCAACATAGGCTATCTCGCCATCATAGAGCCCCCATTTCCATTTCGAAAACCTGGTTTTGTATGGTTCAGGCGGCTCATAAGGAGTATGAGGATCGTAGAAATGAATCCAGCTGAAAAATTTCTTCTGGTAATTTTTTTCAAACCACTCAAAAAATGCTGCTATGACTTCTCCTCCTTCTCGCTGAACAGAATCGAGGGATATCCTCTTATATTTTGTAAAATCGAAGTTATCGTAATAATAGTCGATTCCCTGGTCCAATCCCCACCGAGAATCGACAACAAAAGCTCCAACAAAAGCGCTGGTAGCCATACCGTGTACTTTGAGTACTTCTGCCAGGGTAGTGCTCTCCTGTTCAAGGTAAAAGCCTCCATTATCCCTGACACCGTGATAGAAGGGGTAAGTACCGGTGAACATGGAAGAATGAGAAGGAAGAGTGAAGGGTACCTGACAAGTGGCATTTTTAAACAATATACCGGTCTCTGCAAGCCTGTCTATGTTGGGAGTTTCAGCTCTATCGTAACCGTAGCACCCCAGATGGTCGGCTCTGGTCGTATCCAGGGTGATAAAGAGGATATTCAGCTCCGAGACATCAAGAGGACTCATCAATTCTTCTAATTCAGAGATGTATCTATCCTCTTTTGTAGGAAGGAATCTAGTCAAGGTGAAAAAAAGTATCAAAACAGCAGCCAAAACTCCTATTAAAATAAAAAAGAGAGGCTTACGGAAAAAAAGCATTTTTCTTCTCCAATCTTGTCCTTGATCGTTTTCTTTTTATTCTCAGAATCATGCAAAACTTTCAGCTCTGCTTCGGTCCTCTTCAAAGGTTAGGAGAGTACTAATCTTCCAAACCTGCATATTTACAGACAATTTCAACAGCTCGGACAAGGGATCTCACGCCCAATCTTGCGTATTCTTCGTTTAGCTCTGCATTTTCATCCAGGGTTCCCAATCCCGGACCTAGGAATATGTTCCCACTGTAGATAAGAGCCGGATAAATTCCCATCTCTTCTTGAGCAGATGCCAGAGGATGGGCTTTGATGAATAAATCTTCACTGGTAAAAATTGGTATCCCGAATTCACCGTCTTCCCAGGTCCGTTCATAATTGAGCTCAGTCCCACCCATTGTATAGGATTTCGTGATGATGAGCTTGTCCTTGAACCTGCTCGGCTTGAGGGCGCTGAATTCTTCTGTAATGATATCGTGGTATTTATCGATAGGTCTCTTTATTTTATCCGGATCGTCACGTAATGTTTTCAAGACCGCAGTCAAGCCGACGACAGAATCCCTGCCTGGATCGCAAAGAGAGAAAAGAGCCTTGCTATGGGAGGAAACTTCACCATGTCTCTGGCCGCCTAACCCTAAGCTCTTTCGAACAGGGACCATAATTTCCTCTTTTCCCACAATAAGACCGCTTATAGGAGCACGGGCCGCTTTATCCATGCTCCAAACCATGACATCCGCACCAATATCTTTAGGGGAGAGCCCTATAACAGGAAGGCAGCTGGCGCTGTCTACCAGATACGGAACATCATATTTGTCAGCAAGTTGCCCAATAAGTTTTTTTAACTTTGGAACGCCGCTCTCATCTTTCTCGCCATACCCATATCCGGGAGTATCATAGCCAATGCTTTCGAAGCCTGCCAGCGTGTCTGCGTGCCGCTCAGCAACCTCCGCAATCCTCTCTATAGATTTTTCAGCATCTGTTCCTGTCATCAAAGGGACAGGATTGAATTTTATCCCGTGAACCTCATATTTGGCTCCAACAAGCCGGACAAATATCGAATCCAGGTTCAGCAGGCACTTCGCCTCCACCCCCAACTCTCCGGCTGAACAGCTTCTGTCAATAATAAGATTTTTATACTTTGGGGGAAAAGGCCTTCCATACGCTGCCATAAAATCAAAATCTTCTCCGTAAGGTGCGATGTACCTCGCTCTATAAGCATCTCCTTTCCTCAGGGTCGGTGGGGCAATGAGAGTTTCAAAACATACCCGCAATGCTGCTTCACATGTGTTTGTAACGGCTGCGTCATATTCATCACCATAAATGTCTTTAATGACCTCTCTGAGCTCATCTTCCACTTCTCTCACGGGCAGCACCGGCGTTTGATTTGCTTTAATGATCGCATCCAGGACATATTTTGGCAGCGGTCCGGGACAAGCTGAACTGCCCGGATACAATCCTATTTTATTCTTCAACTTATCCAGGCCAAGTTCCTTTGCTGCTTTCCCTGCTTCTTCAAGAATCTTAGGTAGATTGTCATATATTTCTTGATAGAATTGGAACCTGTATTTTGGTTTCATTTAAATGCCCTCCTTTTCATTCATGAGCGTCCTTCTAAAGGATATGCAACTTTGTGTAAAATGTCACCTTTTTGTTATGACAAATATGATGGATCGCTTCTCTTCTTAAAAAACTGGGGAAGAGTAAGCACTTACGTAATATAAACGCAGTTTTTCCACTGTCATCGCGAGGAGTGAAGAAGATTCCTTCACTTGTCATTGCGAGCCCCTTAGGGGGGAGCGAAGCAATCCCTTACGAAAAGGTTGAGATTGCCGCGTCGCTACGCTCCTCGCAATGACAATTTATTGCATGATATTGCCACGCTGCACTCGCAACGGTGGATTGCCGCGCTTCGCTCGCAATGACTTGTGATAATATATTGCGTTTGTATTAATGTTGCATAAATATAAGAGTTATATTATACTTTTTTTTTATTTTTATATACATTATTTAAGGGGAAGGAGAAATAAAGTTGAAAAAAACAATAACCTTAGAGGAGGTTTCTGTGAAAAAAAACATTTTTAGCTTGGTGCTCTTTTTTTTCTGTCTTAGCATTCTTTATTCGCAGGATGCGAATCTTCGTCCAATGACTGTCGATGATGCATTGAATATGGCGCGTCTTAGAAACGTGCGAATGTCTCCAGACGGAAATTGGGTATTCTTTTCAAAATCGGAGCTGGATTGGGAAAAAAACAAGAGAAAGACGAAACACTTCATGATTCCGGCCAGTGGCGGTGAAGCCTTCCAATTTGTTGGTGATGCAGGAGGTAGTTCATTCCAGTTTTCGCCCGATGGGAAATATCTTTCGTTTAAGCGAGATGTGGATAAGGAAAGCCAGATATTCCTCATGCGCCTCAAAGGAGGCGAAGCTATTCAGCTCACCTCTCACAAAAACAGTGTTGGTTCTTATAAATGGTCTGCAGACGCAAGCAAAATATTTTTTACGGCTGAAGAACCGATGATTGAAGAAGAACAGAAGGAATATGATTTGGGAGACGATGCGATATTTGTTTTTGAAGGGCCGAACGGAAGAGAGCACGCCCGCTGGCGAAACCTCTGGGTATTCAATCTTTCATCCAAGAAAGAAGTGCGAATAACGGACGAGGAACTTATTATCAACTCCTTCGATGCTTCTCCAGATGGAAAACGAGTCGTATTTGCGGCAACAAAACAAGACACCGATAATTATTCCCATCTGTCTGAACTCTACTTGGTTGATGTAAGTAACCCGAAACCGGTTCGCCTCACCAACAATAATGCTCCGGAGAGAAATATCCTGTGGGCTCCGGACGGGAAATCATTTGTCTACCGTTCCCCTTCTGACAAGGATTTCGACTTGACTCACGGCTTTCTCTGGATTATGAATCCAGATTCGGGGAAGAAGAGGAAACTAAAAGAACCGAACCAGGGTAGTATTTCCAGCCTCGCCTGGACACCAGACGGTAAGAGTCTGTTATTCAACGAAGCACGTCGTACCAATTCCAATCTCTATCGAGCCGACATCGCCGCAGGAAAAATCCAAGATGTTACTAACGTTGAAGGAACTCTCCGGGTTCTCACTTTTTCGAAAGATAGGACAAAGATGGTTTATTCTTATAGCGATTTTGATACTCCACCTGATCTGTATGTTTCTTCGGTGGGTAAATTAAATCCTGTACGCTTGACTAACACAAACCCATGGATAGAAAAGGAGTTATTGTTGGCCAAAGGGGAAGTGGTACGCTGGAAGAGCAAAGACGGAATGGAGATCGAGGGAGTTCTTTACGTGCCGGGAAACCATAAGAAAGGAAAAAAACTCCCCCTAATAGTTACTATTCATGGTGGGCCGCCGGGACACTTTTCTAATAGCTTCAGGGCTGTGTTTCATGTTTTCGCAGGGCTGGGATATGCCTCCCTCGGTCCAAATATTAGAGGCAGCAATAGCTACGGCGATGATCTTTTAACCGCGCTGCAAGGTGATGTCGGAGGCGGTGAGTACGACGATGTCATGTCAGGAGTAGACTATTTGATAGAGAAACGTATTGCAGATCCAGATCGATTGGGAGTGCGGGGTTGGAGTTGGGGAGGAATCCTCGGCAGCTGGGTCATCACGCAGACCGATCGCTTTAAGGCGGCCTCTTTGGGAGCCATGGTCGGCAGCTGGACTGCAGAGTCAGGACCAGGCCTTAGCTATGACCTCAGGCATCATTACATTAAGGGAGCTCACTGGACAAACCCTGAGGATTGGCGCAAGGTTTCATCTCTCTGGTTCGTAAAAAACGTGACAACTCCTACGCTTTTGCTTCATGGTGCACGAGATGTGGTCAGCACTCCAAATCAAGCCATGATGTTTTTCCATGCGCTCAAAGAAATCGGCAAGGCTCCAGTCCGGTACATCAATTTTCCTCGAGAACCGCATGGATTTCGAGAGCCCCGGCATCAGCGTCTACGTGACATAGAAGAGATTAGATGGATGCAGAAACACATCAGCGGAATAGATTGGAAACCATGGAAACGAGAAGAGCAAAAATAAAACTCTTAAGGTCTAACGTTACCCGCTTCCCTATTTGACCTCCGGATACAACAGCGCATTGAGCAGGAATTTGTATGTTCCATGAGATTGAGCTCTGTGCTGACAGGGAAAGCCGATAAGAATGATGTGCCCTTTTTTGTGCTTAATATCAACCACTGCGGCTTTGCGCGCTATCACATCTTCTCCGAAGAGCCAGCCGCTCAAAAGCATATCATCTTCAGGGAACCTGGCCACAACTTTCCTATCCCACTCTCCAGAGGGGGGCCGCGTGCTGAAAGCCATGCTTCGATAAAACATGATTGCAGCCTCTTCTGGCATTCCGTATCCGATGGGCGATTTGTTATCGACTTTGACTCTTAAGATAGAACCAGGACAGAAAAATTTACTCCGGTCAACTCTTTCCAGGGCATTTCCAGCAGGAACTCCGAACTCATTGAAAGCCAATCCGCTGGCATTGTTGAGGGTAACAAGAATGCCTCCTTGTTCGACAAAGGACTTCAACGCATCGACTCCTCCCTGTCCGATGCCGCCTTCATACTCTGGCGGGGTGCTCCCGGAGGAAGATCTTGCATAGCGTGAGGATGAGCTGCGCCTTCCTGTTTTTATTATATTCGCGTTTTCATCCGCAAAGACGATTACATCATACTTTGCTCTCAGGTTGACTTTCTTCTTCTTTGTTCCTTTAAAATCCTTATTGTGAAGGGTCGTGAAGGGGATGCTCAAATCATCAAAAACATACCGAGTCCAACCCTCATCCATGTTGGATCTCCAGGACTGATAGAGGCCGATCCGGAATCTCTTCAGAGTAGCTTTGGGGATATCTGCGATGTTTCCAAGTCCAAAGGCTCCCACATGCCATTTATCCAAAAGGGCAGGAAGGACTTTCCTTACCTGAGGGGTGTTTTTAACGATAAAACTTCCTGCAGCCGCTTCGAATCCTTTACCTTTGACGATGTCCTTGGAACGGTAGATTTCTGCTTTTGTCTTGATAAGGGAGAAGATGACTGAATAGGAAGCATTGAGCCGGGAATCAAGGACGATATATGATGCAGCTTCCTTGGGCGGTGTTGGAGAAGGGTAAGGAACTTTATCCAACTTTGTGAGATTTGCCTTGAAGGGATTATTGATTTGATCACATTTGATCCCCATCTGTAAGGGAAGAGTCCAGCCCGCATTGTCGTAAGCCAGTGAAATGAAGGGACCGTTAGGATATTGGCGTTTGATGTCCGGATGTTTTTGTTTTTCGAGCAAAGCCTGCGCATAAGGTCTGTAAGGTTGAGACATCAGGATGACAAAAGAGCCGGCTGCGTAGACTTTGTCGCCAATGATGAAGTCTTCTTTAGCTTGATTGATTTCTACACCAGCGGACATCAGGATGTCGAGCATTCTAAGTGTGGTGGGGTAATCGCACTGCTTTTTGGGCATGACAAAAGCATACGGCTGGCCTTCCTCTCTTTTTTCGATGGAATCCTTGCACATTTTGTAAAAGTTGTACAAAAAATCTTTCTTGTGAAGATAGGCTGTTTTAACCAGGCTCATGGACAGGGTTATCTCGTAATCCACCATATCTCTCAGCCTCCACCAGCCACCAGGCCATGGGTCCGGAAACTGCATGCTTTTTTCGATATATGATTTTGATATTTCTGCATAGTCAATATTAATCGGGCTGGCCAAACCCCTGACAGAGGCCGCTTCGCTGAGGAGGCATATAGTGTTATGAAACCAGGGAGTATTATC
>DRHQ01000013.1 GCA_011049545.1 Candidatus Aminicenantota bacterium
AAGAAATTGTAAAATCTTTCGGGAATAAGATGAAATACCACTTCCAGGAGAATAAAGGAGTAAGTGCAGCCCGGAATCTGGGGCTTGATCTTGCTCAAGGCGATTATATCGCTTTTTTAGATTCAGATGACCTCTGGAAAAAAGAAAAGATCAGCATCCAGATGAGTTTTATGAATGCCTTTCCCAAAGCAAAGGTTTGTTACACCGAGGAGATATGGATTAGGCACGGAGTCTTTGTTAATCCCAAGAAAAAGCACAGGAAGTATTCAGGCTGGATCTTTGACCGGGTGTTGCCCCTCTGTCTTATAAGCCTTTCTTCTGCCCTATTCAGGAGAGAGGTTTTTGAGGAAACGGGAAAATTCGATGAGGAATTGCTGGTTTGCGAAGATTATGATTTTGGCATTCGGCTTACCCTCAAATACCCTGTTTATTTTCTGCCCAAACCCCTGATTATCAAGCGGGGAGGCCACCCTGACCAGTTGTCACAAAAATACTGGGGCATGGACAGGTTCAGGATTAAAGCTTTGGAAAAGGCGCTGCATCTCGATTTAACTCCTCATCAAGAAATGCTTGTCAGGCAGGAGATAGTGAGGAAGTGTCAGATACTTGGGAGCGGTTTTGAGAAACGAAACAATAAGGATGAAGCCAGAAAGTATTTATCGCTTAGGGATAAATACAGGCTAAAAGAGCAAGATCAAAAGAGGGAGGAAAAATGAAAGTTTTGGATGTTATTCAGAAGAGACAAAGCGTAAGGAAATATAAAGAAGATCCCATTCCTGAAAAGGCTCTTATGCGTGTTCTTGAAGCTGCTCGTCTTGCCCCTTCCGGGAAAAATATTCAACCCTGGAAGTTCATCATAGTCAAAGACAAAGTATTAAAGGAAAAGTTAGCTCAAGCCTCTGCAGGACAATTTTTTATGGCTGAAGCACCGATTATCATCGTTGGCTGCGGTTTTCCTGATAATTGTTACGCTCGTATGGGCCGTTACATGAAATCTTGGTCTGTAGATGTCACCATAGCTTTAGAGCATCTTATCCTCCAGGCACAGGAAGAGGGGCTGGGGACATGCTGGATAGGTTCTTTTGAGGAAGAAGAGGTTAAAACAATTCTTAATGTTCCTGAAGAGGTGAAAGTCCTGGCTTTAACACCCTTGGGCTATCCTGATGAAATTCCCCGATTTCGGGGAAGAAAAAATCTGGATGAAATCATCTCCTACGATCGATATTAGAACCAGTAATTCAACCCCAAAGAAATCTGGTACGCGCTGAGGTCAAAAGCCTCAAAACCCTCAAAGGCTTCTTTGAGTTCTCCTCTTGCAACGTTATACTTGAATTCCACCTCAAAAGTCATTCTTTTAGTAAAGGGTACCATAACTCCCACAAAGACATGATACCCGAATGAGATTCTATTGTTTTCCCAGGCATCAACAGTTGTAATGGGGTATATATCAATATCATCAGGTACATAAACCCAAACATCATCGAAATCGACCATATCACCATTCAGTCTTATGCTCCAGAGATATAGACTTACTCCACCCCCTAAGTAAGGGATGAATTTTCCTTTTCTGCCCATAGGTATGAGCTTTAAAGAAAGCTGGACTGGAGTTATAGAGATATTAAAGAGATGAGCAGGGATAAAATCTTCTACATAATCAGTCGGGAAGGCAAAAACTCCATCGACAAGCATGATGCCAACATAATCTACATAATTTCCGACTTTATTCTTAGTATAGTTATCAATGCCGAGCACTGCACTAACTTCCCTAGTGAGGAAGTATTCGTAGGCAAAACCGAAGTTTGTCGTAGTGTAGTCGCTCTTGCTGAAACTCATGTTTTCAAATTCTGTTCTCCAGAGGTCGCTTTGAGCTCGGGGGATAAATAATCCCGCTTTAAAAGTGAAAATGTCAGAGAAGGCAAAACTTGGAGTCAAAAAAATTAATGCCAATAAAAGAATCAAGCTTTTTTTCATTTCGTTTCTCCTCAATACAATCCTTATGCAAAAATTATGCCAAGTTAGATAACAGAAGGACGTAAGGCGCTGGTTGTGTCTAAAAAAGGTCAACTGTCCTCTTCTGTATATTTTCTTTATTAAATACATGTTTATAAATCAGGTATCAATTATAGTCAAGCCATATATCTATAATGTCCGAAATGTGGGTTTGAAAAAATGGTGAAAAAATGGGGCCAGGCTCCATTATACTCTTTACTCTTTCCTCCTGACCTTTTACTATAAATATAGAAATGGATATTAAAACAAGAATCATAAAGATAAATCCTGAGCTCATGGATCCCGATAAAATTAAAATAGTTGCTACGGTTTTGCAGGAAGAGGGCATAATTGCCTACCCTACAGATACTTTTTACGGCCTGGGCGCAAGCTGTTTTTCTGAAAAAGCCATCAAGAGAATTTATCATCTAAAAAGGAGAGAGCCATCAAAGCCTATCTCTATAATAATCTCTGATATCAATATGGCCCGAGACATTGCCAAGGACATCCCGTCCCTTTTCTGGAAAATGGCCGGTGAGTTCTGGCCTGGACCCCTAACCTTGGTCTTAAAAGCCTCCTCAACGTTGCCAACGCATCTGCTTGGATTCGGAGATTCAATAGGTGTCCGTCTGCCAGCGCATCCCTGGGTCAGAGAGTTGCTGAACGAGACTGCTTTTCCCATAACAGCCACAAGCGCTAATATTTCAGGAGAAAAGGAAATCGCAAATCCTGAGATAATCAAGGATTCTTTTTTTGGATTAGTTGATCTTATCGTTGATGGAGGGGAAACAAGAGGAGCGTTGCCCTCCACTGTGATCGACCTCACATCTGCGAAGCCAGTAATTCTAAGAGAGGGAGTTGTACCTCGCTCAGCCCTCGGAAAATATCTTGAATGATAACCTGAATTTATAGAAAGAACTCCATCCCCTCTGAGGCAATCCCAAAGCCTTTCTCTTCGATCTCTTTTCTGGCTTCCCCTCCTGGGTCAAGGGCTAAATTTGTATGGTTTAAATGGGTGAAATAAATTTTTGTTTTTCCCTCTTCTGCCACATTTTTTAGAGTTTTTAGGCTTGTTTTGATGAAAGGATGTCCTATCTTAGAAAGGTCTCGTCCTGGCAGCTCTTCTGAACTGTAAAAGGTCCCATCTAAAAGAGCAACATCTGACTTTCGAGTCTCTTCTACTACCGAACGGCTCCAGGCTTTCCAGCTCTGGATATCCGGCACATAAAGGAGCTTTCTTTTCTCTCCAGAGATTATAAAACCTAAGGTGTCTGTGTATTCGTTCCGGTGAGGGACCAGAAAGGGAGTAAAAGAAATGCGCGGTGTTAATAAAAATTCTTTTTCCAAGGAGAGCGTATGGATCGATATATTTTCCAAGCGGACAAGCTGACTCCAGGGGCCGTTACCGGATAAAAAACTTTTCATACGGGAAGAACAATGAACAAGCATTTTATGAGTAGACACAGCCTCATAGCCATAAAACATCAAGCCCGTGTAATGGCCGATATGGGCATGCGTAAGAAGGACACCGTGGGGAGAGTTTTTTCTTCCCTGTTTTCGAAGAGCTAATCTATTAAAGGCTATATCCGATTGGGTCCGGATATCAGGAGTGGCATCCAGGATGAAGTATTTTTTTTCTTCTAAATCTATGATGGCGAGCGAGGAAATGAGACGAGAAAATCGCTGGTCCTCTCGTGCTCGTAGACAATTCTTGCAGTAACAACCAATCTGAGGAAGACCACCGTCCTGGGCAGTCCCCAGAACTTTAACCAGAACATTGGTTTCTTCTCCTTCCTTTTTTGAATCTTTTAGAGATAACCTGTGCTTGCCCGAAGAAAAGAAAATATTCATCCCGGCCAGACCTCCAAGACACGAATTGAAGAAATCTCTTCTCTTCATTTTCTTCTCCTTTGGGGTCAGGTCTTGTTTTTTGCTTTTAGTTATTTGACTTTGGCGCCTGTTTGGACATCCTTATCAAAGAAAGGTATGGTCGCTTTCCCTTCTACTTCTGCCGCCAAGAGCATTCCCTGGGATTCGATTCCTCGAATAACAGCAGGTTTCAGGTTGACAATGATAACGAACTTTTTTCCCACCAGTTCCTCAGGGGAGTAGACATCTGCGACACCCGCTACTATGGTCCGTTTCTCGGTTCCGATGTCGACTTCAAGTTTGAGGAGCTTATCGGTGCCTTCCACTCTTTCTGCTTTGAGAACTTCCCCAACTCTGAAATCCATTCTTTTGAATTCATCAAAAGTGACTTGTTCCATTTTTTCCTCCTTTCTTGCCGGAGAAGACTTTTTTTCCTCTTCCTTTAAAAAATCTTTAAGAGCAATTCTCGGGAAAAGGGGTTTGGGCTTTTTAATTATTTGGCCCAGCTTCAAGTTTTCAAATTTCAATTCTGAAAATGATTCTTCCTGTATAGGTTCTTCTTCCCCGAGAAAGCCCCAGATTTTTTCTGATGATCCAGGCATAATAGGGAAAAGGAGATAGCTTATACCTCTAAGCGCCGCTGATGCCTGGAATAGAACTCTTCCCAGCCTTTTTCTCTTAGATTGATCCTTTGCTAATTTCCAAGGTTCATTAACTGCCAGATATTTGTTAACTGAGCTGATATATGCCCAGATTTCTTCCAGAAATTTATTTAGGGCGTAATCCTCGAAGAACTTGAGTACTTTCTTTTTGAGGTTATCAAACTCTAGGCGGATTTCTTTATCAATTTTCTCCTCTTTATCTATTTCTTCGATTTTTCCATCAAAGTAATTTAGGATCATGGTCAGAGTCCGCTGAACGAGGTTTCCCAGATCATTTGCCAGGTCAGAATTAACTCTGTGGACAAAACCTTCATGGGAGAAGTTTCCATCAAGCCCTATAGGAATTTCTCGAAGCAGAAAGTAACGCAAAGGATCAGGGCCAAAAGTATCTAAGATCAAATAGGGATCAAGGACATTGCCCTTTGATTTAGACATTTTTGTCTTGTCTTTGAGCCACCAACCATGGCCGACGACTGTCTGCGGGAGGGGGAAATCTGCTGCCATAAGAAAAGCAGGCCAGAAAACTGCATGGAATCTGAGGATATCTTTGCCGATGAGATGAACTGTTGCCGGCCAGAATTTCTCGAAAAGCTCCATATTCCAATCATACCCGATGCCTGTCAGGTAGTTGTGGAGCGCGTCAAACCAGACATAGATGGTATGGTCAGGATCGTCCGGCACGGGAATTCCCCACTTCACTGTGGTTCGGGTAATACTTAAATCCTTAAGTCCCTGCCGCACGAAGCTTACGACCTCGTTCATCCGGCTTGGAGGCCTGACAAATGCGGGGAATTTGGTATAGAAATCAAGAAGTGGCTTCTGGTAGGAAGAGAGTTTGAAGAAATAACACTCTTCAGAGACAACATCTGACCGCTTACCGCAGTCAGGACAGATTTTGTGCCCTCCTTTCTCAAGAGGGACATCTTCAGCCAAGAAATTTTCATCAGAAACACAATACCATCCCTTGTAAATTCCTTTGTAAATATCGCCCTTTTCCATTAATTTCCTGAAGATTTTCTGGACGCCTTTTTCGTGGAACGGTTCTGTCGTGCGAATAAAAAAGTCATAGGATATATTCAAATCTTTCCACAAATCTTTATACCTTCCCACTACCTGGTCTGCGAGTTCTATAGGTTGTAATCCTCTCTCTTTTGCAGCCTTTTCCACTTTCTGTCCATGCTCATCGGTGCCGGTGAGAAAGAAGACTTTGTTTCCTAAAAGTTTTTGGAAGCGATTCAGCACATCTGCAATGATAGTGGTGTAGGTGTGTCCGATATGAGGTATATCGTTTACATAGTAGATGGGAGTTGTGATGTAGAAAGTTTTTTTAGACCTCTTTGCCACCGGACATTCCTCCTCTGATTAAAATCATGGCTTCTGACCGTGTTGCGCTTTTCGTACGGAAGGAACCTCTTAGAGCGGAAGTAACAGTTGAAGATTTCGGTTTTTTAGGCCCTCTCATGGACATACACATATGCTCAGCTTCGATGACAACCATTACTCCAAGAGGCTTAAGATGTTCCATGATGAGGTCAGCAATCTGCTTGGTTAGCCTTTCCTGGATTTGCAGCCGTCTGCAGAGAATATCAACCACGCGAGCAATTTTACTCAGTCCTACGATTCTTCCTGCTTTTGGGATGTAAGCTATATGGGCGACTCCGGCAAAGGGAAGGAGATGATGCTCGCACATCGAATAAAGAGGGATGTTTTTGATGAGAACCATCTCATCGTGCTTTTCGCTCTGAATCGCCTGAAGTTGCTTGGCAGGATTCTCTTTTAATCCTCCCAGTATTTCCGAAAACATACGAGCAACTCTTTGAGGAGTATCTTTGAGCCCGGGTCGTTCGGGCTCTTCACCAACGCCCTCTAAGATGAGTTTAACTCCTCTTGCAATCTTCTTTAAGTCCACGTTTTTCTCCTTGTCTTTTACGGGCATTTTCAGGCGTATTCATAAAAAAATCGAACGGATTTATTTTTCAATCCTTTCAAGATTTTTCGCGCTCTTTATAAAATTCTTTAAGAACAAGCTGCATGATCTCTTTGACAGAAAGATCGCTCTTTTTCGCCAATTTCAGGCAGTCTGAAAATTCAGGTTGAATGTTGACTTCTTTTCCCTCTTGGTAGGATATTTTAATCGCTACTTTTTCTCCAAGGATGCCAACCTTCTCTATCTTCCTTTGCAGCACACGCCTTTCTACTGGGTAGTACCTAACACCTATTGAGCTTGTTTCTTTAAAAATAGCACTGATTAGGGAATCTATCTTATCAATCTCTGCCAGAACGGTCAATT
>DRHQ01000014.1 GCA_011049545.1 Candidatus Aminicenantota bacterium
GACGTGCACCCGAAGAGCCTATCTGATGCTGGTCGATATGGATTTGAGGAATCCAGTCCTGATACATGACTTTTGTGACGGCTTTTGTTTCAGCCAGGTTTAACATGAACCAGTCACGATTGTTGTCATGACCGGCATAATGTTGGTACAGCCAGGGCATACGGCCTCCTTCATACTTGGTGCCTACATATTTCCGGTACCAATCAGTTACCATTTGATGGCCGTCAGGGTTAATGGTTGGCGCAATCAGAATGATGACATCTTCCAGAACTTTATCAGCATCAAAGGGTGTTTTTCCCGTTACTAAGTTGTAGGCAAATTCCATGGCCGCCTGAGAGGAGCCGATTTCATCTGAGTGAAGACTACATGTTATAAAAACGATAACCTTACCTTCCTCGGCCAGCTTTCTGGCTTCATCTGGAGCCAGGCCTCTTGCATCTCTCAGTTTTTTGCTTATTCCCCGATAGGTGTCGAGCTTAGCCATGTTATCTTCGGAAGTTATGACGGCCATGATCATGGGTTTACCCAAAGTCGTTTTCCCGATGGTCAAAACCTTGATTTTTCCCGACTCCTTATCGAGCTTTTTAAAGTAAGCCTGAATTTGGTTGTAATCAGCAAGCTTGCGGTCTGCACCAACTCTGTGGCCTAAGAATTCATCCGGTGAGGTCTGGGCGATGAGGGTAAATGGCAAAAGCAATAATAGAAGGCTGGTGAAAGAAAATATTTTTTTTCTCATTAAATCCTCCAGATTAAATTCAATTTAAAAAAGCATTTTTTTTATCATTATTTCTTAATCTTTCGAAACTTCAAATTCTTAACGCGTCCTGCCTGCAGTATAAAACCAGTAATTCTTTTTTCTCTATCTCTCTTGAATTCCAATCTCCTTCTGCCCCAACCAAAGTTATCGGTTGAATAGGCAGTAAGAATGCTCGAAGTCTCTCGAAGTTTTAAAACCAAATTATTACTTTCCACATCAAGAGTATAAGTAATATTGAGTTCATCACTGTAATAGTTACCGACGTATTTCTTCAATCGCGAAGATGAAAGTTTAACGGGCTTGGGCCTTTCTTCTCGAGGGCGTTGCCTCTGCCTCGGAGTTGGAGATTCTGTGAATTGGTCTGCGAGATACAGATCCGCAATTTTTCTTGCGATTCGCCCCGTACTAAAATTACTCAGGTTTGACAGGATCACTACAGAAAACCGCTGCTCAGGAAACTGCATATATTGAGCCACGTACCCGACAGCAGATCCTCCGTGGCTCACGATCTTCAAACCCCCGTAGTGACTTATATTCAGCCCAAAAGCATAGGGGATGACTTCACCGCTGTTTAGCTTCCCGCGAGTCTTCATCATGTTAATCAGATTTTGTGTGCCATCACCCAGTTTATTTTCATAGAAATTCTGATCCCATTTAAGAAAATCTTCTACTGTAGTAATAACACCCAAATCACCTATCACTTTAAGCCTGAGTATATCCAATCTGTATCCGCCTTCTTTCTTTGGAGAATATCCATAAGCTCTGTTTTTAACAATCAGATCTGGGTTATCATGAAAATGAGTGTCATTCATTCCAAGCGGATCAAATATATATTTTTTTGCAAAGGCGCTTGTTTCCAATCCGCTCACTCGATTGACAACTTCTGAGAGTAAAAAATACCCCGAATTTGAATATGAATTCTCATCTCCGGGCTTAAAATTGAGTTCTTTCTGCCGCGAGAGCGTTCTAACAAGTTCTCTGGGCGTATAAACATAACCGCTTCCTTCTGCTTTTCCCATCAATTCCACAAGAGTCAAATATTCCCGCACGCCGCTTGTATGATGCATCAGGTGTCTGAGCGTTATCGGTCCATTATACTCTGGCCAATCAGGGATATATTTTCGGATGTTGTCATCTAGTGATAACTTTCCCTGTTCAGCAAGAATAGCTATACACATGCCAATAAACTGCTTTGAAATAGAACCTATGCGTGATGGAGTTTGAGGCGTCCAGGGAAGGGCATACTCAAGATTAGCTATGCCGTAGCCGCGGGCATATATGATTCTTCCGTCTTTAAAAATTCCGACTGCTGCCCCCGGTGAATCATTCTTATCCCATTGCTTGAACAATTCATCCACTTTGTCTGTAAGAGCATTATGAGTATAGGCTTGATTAGCGACAGCTGTCTGTGTCGTAACTCCAAAACCCAAAGCCAGTGACAAACAAAATACGAGACCTGCAAATAATTTTTGTTTGCTATCCATAACTCCTCCTCTCAATAAAAATTAGTTATCTGTTAGCAATAGAAGCTTACCATTAAGGGCTCCATTATATTCACCAGCTTCTATAATGATCTTTCCATTAACAATCACATATTCAGTCCCAGTGCTGTACTGGCACGCGTCAGAATGCGTGGCATTAACCCTGACGGTTTCAGGATTGAATACTGCAATATCGGCTTTGTATCCTTTCATGAGCAGTCCCCTGTCCTTCATCTGGAGGAAAGAAGCCGGAAGGGAAGTCATCTTCCTGATGGCATTCTCCAGTGTCAACACCTTCTCTTCTCTAACATACTTTTGAAGTACTCTGGCTTGGCCGCCAAAATCGCGGGGATGCCAAATCAAGGGTATGTCAGTCTCCTTTATTATAGGCCAAGCATCTCCGTCACTTGAGAACATCAGCCAATCTTGCTTCATCGCATACCGCATGTCGTCCTCCGACATAACTCCCATAGCGACATACAGGTCAGGTTCATCAATGACTAAATCTGCGGCAACGTCAAATGGATCTCTCTTTTGCTCCTCTGCAATATCTGAAAATATTTTTCCAATCAGATGGGTATTTTTCCTGGCTACTGTAACTAAAACGCTATCCCAGCCCGCTAAGGCTACAGAACTTGGCCTATGGGGCTCTCCCTCGAGTACTGATTTCCTGATCTGCTCCCGTTTTGATTTATCAGAGAGGGCCTTTGCCAGCTCATCCACATACTGTTCTCGTAATTTCTTCCTCTCTGCATCTGTCAAATTCTGAGCCCTCATCTTTTTTCTGAGTTCTGCAAATGGTTCCATATCGTCCGGAAGATGAAAAGGGGCCCAACCAGCGTTTTCAGCGATCGGAATAATTGTTCCTCCTGATGCATGGTTATAGGGATACATATCTGCTACGATGTATACTCCCCTTTTCCGGGCGTCGTTAATCATTTTTACAACCTCTTTCATCTTCCCCCAGTAATTCTTTCTGCCTATTTTTAAATGAGTTACATTGGCCCGCACTCCAGCCTCTTCTGCGACTCGGATGGTTTCTTGGGTAGCTTCGGGGACACGGTCATACTCATTCCTCTGGTGGCTGGAATAAACTCCTCCATACTCGCCAACAATACTAGCTACTTTGATGATTTCTTCTGTACTAGAAAACCGGCCAGGAATATGGTCTTCTAAACCTGTACTCATCCCCCACGCCCCTTCCTTCATCGCCTGCCGAACAATCTCTTTTATCTTCTCAAGCTCTTCTGGATTTGGCGCCCGCAGTTCCCTCCCCACAACTTCTTCCAGGACATCACAATAACCTATCAGATGGATGGCGTTTGTTCCGATGCCTTGTTTTTCCCATTTGTCTTTGATCTCAGCGATCTTATATGTCCCATCGCCACAGTTGCCTGTAATTACCGTTGTTGTCCCCTGGATCAGATAGTTTAAGTTCGCATTGGATTCAGGTTTACCTAATCCACTATCACAGTGAGTATGTATGTCGATAAATCCAGGGGAGACAACAAATCCCTGAACATCAATCGTTTTAGTGGCGGTTTTTCCAGAGAGGTCTCCCATCTCAGCAATGGTATCCCCATTTATTCCAATATCCCCATAGAACCATGGATTACCCGTTCCATCAACGATTCGGCCGTTTGTTATGAGAATGTCATATCCAACCTCGGCACGATTACAACTTGAAGTGATAGAAAATGCCGCTATCAGAAAACAGAAAGAGATCGAAAGTAAATGTTTGCTCACATCGTTTGTTCCTACCTTAATTAAAGGCATAAAATTGTCACGTCGCTTCGCTCCTCACAACGACGTCTATGACAATCTCGACTCGTTAATGACCCACGGTTAATAAACTTTATTTATTTATATTTTTTAAGCAGTCCTGTTTTTTCGTTAAATTCCCTGATGAGTTTGTCCAATTCCGTATAGGAACTGTATTTATCTTTCCAGTAGTTCTCATCGTACCATTGGCGGTCCAGCTCCTCTACGTCTTTCCCGATTTGTTCAACCCAGGTGAAGTATTTAAGATTATGCATTCTTTTCTTATCCCAATAACTGAGTTCGAGCATATGATCTGTGGTAAGATTTAAAAGGCAGGTATCAAAATCAACTGCAGCCTGGCTATCTGTATATTCACCTCTTTCTTCTTGCAATTCTTCAATCCGGGATTGGTAAAGCTCCATAGAGTCGGTGGCTATGGTGAACACGATATCATTCTCATTCATCTCATAATACTTAGCCATTTTGATAGAGCCGATGAGGTTGGCGATAGAGGATATTCCAAGCAAGTGTAATTTATCGATGATTTCCTCTGAGACGCCTTTTGATTTAAGATAGTTTTTCCCTGAAGGTTCGTTTAATAGCCGCAAAAGCCGAATACAAAACTCATCATTTATACCGGCGACCATATCCATGTTTTTCAGATTGTGTATCCATGGAACATGTTTATCCCCGATGCCTTCAATCCTATGGGCTCCATAACCACTATATAGGAGAGTGGGGCACTGCCAGGCTTCACCGGCACAGACCTTTATTCTCGGGAATTTTTCTCGTAGATAATCCGCACATCCTAAAGTCCCTGCAGAGCCCTGAGTCAAAAATAGGGCAGTAAGCCTTTGTTTATCTTTTCTTTCTTTATTGTAGGCTTCTTCAATCGCCTGTCCTGTGCAGACATAATGCCAGATGGCGTTTCCGATCTCATCGAATTGATTTAAAATCACGACCTCATCAGGTCGGGCTCTTTTTAATTCGAAACTTTTATCATAAACTTCTTTGACGTTACTTTCCGAGCCAGGGGTTGCATGGATTTCTGCCCCAATTTTTTCCAGCCATTCAAATCTTTCACGGGACATCCCTTCAGGTAACACTGCAATGCTTGGACAAGCAAGAAGATAAGAATCATATGCGCCGCCTCGACAGTAATTTCCTGTAGAAGGCCACAAGGCTTTCTGATTCGTCGGATCAAAAGCACCTCTTACCAGTTTTTCCACAAGAGGTCCAAATGTGGCTCCGACTTTATGAGACCCTGTAGGGAAATATTTTCCAATCAGCACTATGATTCTGGCTTTAATGCCTGTTAATTCCTTCGGAATTTCCATGTAATTAACGTCGCCAAATCCGCCTCCGGATTTTACCGGTTCATTCTTCCATGTGATCCTGAAAAGGTTTCGTGCATGGAGATCCCATAGTCCTATGTTTCGAAGTTCATCTTTTATGCCCTGGGGAATCTTTTCAGGGTGAGCCATTTCCTCATAAGTGGGGATAATGATATCTTCTTCCCTGCATCTCTTAATAGTATTTTCCAATACTTTTTTTGGTTCTCTCATTTTAGAAGTCCTGTTTTTTTACAATAATAAAATTCAATATGTATGTTGTTTTGCTATAGAGAAAAAATGAAGAGCTTAGAATTTTAGAAACCCTCAATCTGTTTCGGGAAGTAATCTTCACAGGTCCCTTCCCGGTAAACATCTGCCGTACAACAGTGAAGCCCGCCCCCAAATGGAGATACTTTATAGAACGGAACTGGAACAACTTCAAAGCCATGTTTATCGAACAACTCCATGGTAGGGGTTTCACTGGCTTCAACACAGATGGTCTTCGGATCAAGCACAAGAGTATTCATGCTTAGCCACCAGCTGCAGAAATCCAACGGATATTTCTTCTCGAGAAGCGATTTTGGGGCTTCCAAAATTTCCCAATCATTCTTCTCGAAAAAATCTAATTCTACTTTATCGAGAGGGGGTCGTGTTGGATTGATGATCCCAAGACCGGGACGAAGCGGTATAAGGGTTGTGTCCATATGCCACGGCAGTAATTCTCTGCGCCCCACCTTATGGATTCGATGGTCAGGAAAGTGGCGCCCCAGCCAGTCAATGCCAGCGTCATTGGTAACCATTGACTTCTGGACAAAAAGGTCTCTACCGTAGCGGACAACATCGGCAGCATCAAATAGCAGTTCCTGTTCAGAGATTACCCAATCGCCTTTTTCCGCGCGCTCATACTGTTTTTCTTCGCTTAATGAGTTCCATTCCTTCCACCAGTCTTTCTTGTAAGTGTGTTCTGATAATCGCGGTTTGGGTGCCGCTTCAAAGCGAAAGTTTGGATCTTCTTTGAAGTATCGTTCGAACAAAGGTCGGTAGCAAAGAAACTCAAACCAGCGACTACGGTAGGACATCGTCGCTTCCAGAATTTCGTTGCCAACCGTGAGCAGAATGTCCCGAACAGGTGCGCAGCCAAACATCGTTTCCTGTTTCCAATCGGGAGTTTGAACCATCTGGCTGAAATCGATCGGAGTCGGCCGATCAACACGAATGCCACGGCTCTCAAGAATTTTGGCAAAATTGTCTAACTGTTCGTTGGCATTATCTACCATTTCCTGGGGATAAGGTCCGTATTTGCCCAAAGGGAATCCGTCTTCGGGCCAATCGCGTTGAAGGGCGGTCTCAGGAGCCTGGACCATAGTTCCGTCGGCACGACCGATAATGATATGCTTCAGCGGGTCCCATTCATTCCAGGAATTAACAATTGTTTTTTTTGCTTCTTGGTTCATTCCTATCTCCTTAAATATAATATTATCAGGTTAAATATTGGCTTCGTAACTATTGTAAGCCTTCTGCTTTTTAGTAATCAAAAAAAAATTACGTGAAATACGTCATGATGTCAAGCAATAATATCCATAAATGAAAAATCATCCAGATTATTAAGCATAATATGTTAAATCGTAACGATAGTAGACTTTCTTATCATCTAAATGTTCAGTTGCTGATTTTCAGGAATTTGCTCTTTTATCGCACTCTAACGCTGAGTTAGCCTGTTCTTTCTTCCACTCTATTTACACTTTGGATCATTAAACAGGAATCCGTTTCTCTTCTTTAACGACATTCAGTACAAGATGCGTCATAGCTCGTTCAATACCCGATAAAGGGAGTTCTTTCTTTAAAAAATTTGCAAGATCATCACGCCCTTTAAAATAACATACAAGAATCAAGTCCCAATCTCCTGTGACTTCATAAACAGCTCCAACTTGAGGAAGTTTAGCTATCACTTTTTGAACCTCAATGTCCTTTTCCTGTCTGACACGAAGACTTATAATAGCCATAAGATCATAGCCAACAGATTCTTTATCAATCAGAGGAATATACCCTTTTAAAACTCCTGAACTTTCAAGTTTTTTTACCTTATTATAGAGCGTAGTGGGTGAGATCCTGAGCTCTTTGGCTATCAGACGAAAACTCATCCGTGCATCCCGATTCAGCACTTTTAAAATTTTCCTATCTAACTCTTCTATCTTCATAGACTTCATGTTCCCAATAAATTATAAAATTACCAATAACTTATCAAACATTAATCATAATGTAAACCTTATGGGAGTTATTTTGGACAATTGTCCTCTGCATTTGATATGAAAATAAATTATTTCCAGACATCAAACCCTGCAAATCCCTTCAAAAGAAGCAATAATTATGACATTAAATCTCGGAAACTTTCGATTGAATATTTAAATAATAATAACGCCTATTATTTTTTACGACTAAACATATTTTATTTAATAATTTTGGTGAACTTTCATTTAAAGATATTATTGCTTGACATTCTGACGTTTTTTTCTTCACTTTTTTCTAGATAAAAAATAGTGAATGTGGTACGTTATTGTAGTGAATTGGAGAATTATGAATCCAGTTATCGCGAAAATTAAAAGGAGGAAAGTAATGAAAAATAAAAAACTTCTATCACAAATAGTGATTATGCCTCTTATACTCTTAATCTTAGTCATCGGCCTGTCTTATGGACAGATAATAACAGGGAAGATAGGAGGAACTGTGACAGATGATCAAGGTGAGCCTCTTCCAGGAGTGACAGTCGAAGCTTCAAGCCCGTCTGCGATGGGAATACAAACTTCAATTACATCGGACAAAGGAACGTTCCGGTTTGCCAATTTAGCGGTTGGCAGATACAAGGTGGTTTTCATCTTAGATGGCTTTCAGAGAGTCGAAAGACAAAATATCGCAGTCAAAATAAATACGACTGTCACCTTGGGTGTAACCATGAAGCTACAGACACTTGAAGAAGCAGTGACTGTCATAGCCGAATCACCGGTTATTGATGTGAAAAAATCTGGAATGTCGACAAATTTTACTACAGTAGACATAGATAATATTCCCGCTGGACGGTCTTCTTTTGCAGATATTGTGAAACAAGCTCCAGGTATGCTGGCTCAAGGTGAATCCGGGGCATTAAGATGGTCTTTTGCTGGTTCGGGAGTTGAAGGAAATGCTTTTTATTTTGATGGAGTGGATCAAAGCAGTCCGGAGCTGGGTATTCCCTGGACCAACCCAAATCAAGATATATTCGAGGAAGTGGAAGTTACTGGTGTAGGTGTGGCTGCAGAGTATGGGCTTATCACCGGTGCTGTGATTAATATTGTCACAAAATCCGGAGGGAATAAATTTTCAGGTTCCCTATCCCATTATGGACAATATGATTTCACAACCGGAGATAACAACCCTGATCCTTATGACGAAGCTACCGAAGAGGGATCCCAATCCTTCAAGCGGTGGTATAACTATGACCTGTCATTGTCTTTAGGTGGCCCCATAGTAAAAGACGCAGTTTGGTTTTTCGGTAACTACAACATACGGAGAGGTAAAGAATCAAATTGGCAGGGAACTCCTGATTATGTAGCTAAAGACATACAAGACGAAGGTTTTTTCAAACTGACTTCCAATCTAAGCAATAAACACAAACTTGTCCTCAGTTTCGCCTATGAAAACGAAAATTTCGGCGAGGTTCCTGACCCATGGAACTTGCCTGAAACAGTGATCAAAGAAGTCTTGCAGACTTATATTTGGAACGCCCGATTCACCTGGCTACTCGGCAGCAGTTCCTTTTTTGACTTTAAGTATGCCGGATGGTATAGTCCTGATCACTACGATGTTCCAGTAGCCGGCGCCGACCTCAACTTACGACCCCATGTTGATGATGCAACAGGAGTGCTATCCAATGCCCCAGGTTGGTCTGGCATATGGGATATAACGACCCATCAAGTCAATGCCGGCTTCTCCTATTTTGCCGAGGATTTTCTAGGCGCAACTCACGATTTCAAAATTGGAGTTCAATACAACAGAGGAAAGCTGGAAGCAATGGGAGGCTACCCTGGAGGTGGTTATTACGTGGATTATTATGGTCCTTATTATCTCTACGTACAACAACAGTATATGTATGGGGGGATAGTTAATAGACTCGGATTTTTTCTCGATGATTCTATCAGCGTCGGAAACAGGCTGACTGTAAATTTGGGATTAAGGTTTGACAACCAGCAGGCCACTTATCCTGCTCTCCCTCTATTGGATGGATGGGAAAAAACCGATGTAATTACCCCGGGAATAGATGATTTAATAACCTGGAATGTCTTTTCGCCCCGAATCGGCCTAGCCTTCCAGTTAACTTCGGATGGAAAAACTCTGCTCAAAGCCTCCTACGGCCGCTACTATGATGCCATGCATATTTCAAACTTTGCGTGGCCAGGACCCGGATATACAGATTGGTATATGTATTGGTGGGACGCGGGCCTTGGGGAATGGGAGGAGATTGATTATGCCCCCGGAGAAATAGGCTATATCATGGACCCTGATATAAAGAATCCCTATTCCGAGCAGCTGTTTGTGGGATTAGAGAGAGAGCTTATTTCTGATTTTTCCGTGGGAGCAATGTACATTCACAAAACCGAAGGGAATAGCCTTGGCTGGGAAGGGAGAAATACGACATACGATCAGGTGCAGATAGTTTCCGATGATAATGGCCAAACATATACTGCCTTCGACAGAACAGGTCCCTATCCAGAAACCTGGCAGACAAATCCCGAAGGCTATGGCCAAAAATACGATGGCCTTATTTTTACTTTAGACAAGAAGTATTCAAAGGACTGGATGATGAACGCCTCTCTCACTTGGAGTCATTCTACTGGCTTAAATATGAGGGCAAAATCAACAAGCCAACAAAATTTGTTGAGTTCTTCCGGAAGTTTTGGAGTCGATCCCAATGATCTGATTAACGCACAGGGTGACATGCAGCATGACAAAAGATGGGTTTTTAAATTCACAGGCGGCTATAACTTGCCAGGGGATATTTTCATAGGAACATACTTCACTTATCAGACTGGACGTCCACGCCCGGCTCAAACACAGCTTTACGGTCTGAGCCAGGGACGGGTGTCGGTTCTTGCAGAGCCGAGAGGTGAAAGAAGATACCCCTCATTTTATACTTTATCTCTAAGAGCACAAAAGACATTCAGATTTTCTGGATCGTGGAGGCTTAAAGTTATGCTCGATGTATTCAATGTGACTAATGACGCTACATTCAGAGGCTGGAGATCAAATAGTATGTGGCGTGATACTTTCACTGAAAGCTCGGGCCTCCCTGATCCAATAAGCGTACAGTTGGGATTTAAACTAGAGTTCTAATTGAATTAGGCAAAATCTTTTCGATACACTAAATTTAAAAATCGGATTTGGAAGATAATCAAGATTACAGTATCAGGTGGTACAAAGACCTTTTGCCGAAGGACAGAAAGCTTATAATTTCCGGGTAGCAGGGGAAACATGTCATAGATAATGGAAGGCCTATTGGTGATTTTTCCCAGCTGATCCTGACTGAATTCCACAGGAGCATTCATCTGACATGTAAAATAAATTATTTCCAGACATCAAATCCTGCAAAACCCTTCAAAAGAAGCAATAATCATGACATTATACCTCTAAGACTGTCGATTGAACATTTAGATAATAATAACCTCTATTATCGTTACAGTTTAACATATTTTGTTTGATAGTTTGGATAATTTTTCATTAATGGATATTATTGCTTGACATCCTGATGTTTTTTGCTTAATTTTTCCTTTTTAGGATAAAGAGGAGAAGGAGTATTAATCCAGTTGTTGTGAAAACCACTAATTTAACTTGTAATATTCTTAATTTGTCTTAAAAGGAGGTGGATATAACGGAAAAGATATGTATCTATGAAGGTAAGGGGGAAAGCAAGTCTTTCCCAGGATATGAAAATACAAGGAATAGGAGGTTTAAATGAAAGAGTTTAAGAAAGCAATTGTATTAGTCCTGGCACTTGGTCTTCTCTGGAGTATGTCTTATTCGCAGTCTAGGGTGACAGGTGCTTTGGAAGGTACAGCCGTCGACGATACGGGGAGTGCACTTCCAGGAGTTGAGATTAAACTCTCTTCTCCCGACATGATTGGAGGCTCTCGAAGTAGAGTTACAGATGCGGAAGGTAAATTCAGATTTGTTGGACTCCAGCCAGGAACTTATAGTGTTGAGGCATCACTTCAAGGATTTACACCTCAAAGGAGTGAAGGCGTCAGGTTGTTTGTCGGACAAACTTTAATTATTGATTTTGTTCTCCAGATAGGAACATTGCAAGAAGCAATTACGGTAACAGGTAGAGCCCCTACTATTGATGTCAAAGATTCCGCAGTTGCTACTCATCACATTCCAGAGTCAACAATAAAAGATGTTGTTTTTTCTCGCGATTCTTATCAATATTTTGCGATGGATCTAGCACCTGGTACCTATGTAGCAGGTTGGCACGGGGTTAAGGCTTTTGGGGGTGCAACGAGGACCGGGAATGCTTATACAATGGACGGTGTAGAGTTTGGTGCCACTGGCTGGGGGGGTAGCTGGATAGAATCAGACTCTAATATTTTTGCGGAGGCAGAAGTAAAGGGACTGGGCGCAGCGGCTGAATACGATGGTTTTGATGGCCTTCATATGAGTCTTGTTACAAAGAGCGGAGGAAACACTCTTGACGGGATGCTACAATTTAATTATGAGAGTTTTTCTTGGCAACAGGAAAACATCGATCGCAGTGATCCCTTCTATGAATTAATATCGGTTTCCCCGAAGGAGAGCTTAATATACGGATCTTTCCTAATCGGAGGCCCCATTGCTAAGGATAAGATCTGGTTCTTTGGTTCAGGAACTTTCAGAAAATTTGGTTATGAAAGAACTTCTGAAGGAGGCCCGGCAAAATACTACAAGTATCTCCCAACAGGTATTCTTAAATTTACCTTGCAACCTGCTACGTCCACTAGACTCTCGGCTTACTTTGTAATGGACTATTTTAGTATGGACCGTATGGACCAGAGTCTTTATAGGCCTTATGAAGCAACGGCTTGGGATCATTCGCCATCTTGGGTGTCCAACATCAGCCTGCTCCATTCTTTTTCAGACAAGACGTTTATAGATGTTACACTTGGATACTCACAAATGACGTGGTCGACCGGAGGCTATTCGGATGAACCCGGACGTATTGATGATAGCACAGGAATTCGTAGTGTAAATTATTCATTTAGGATAGAGGAGCATTCCCCTCGTTATGCTGCAAATGCAACATTATCCCATCATGCTGATGATTTTATTACAGGATCTCATGATTTTAAATTTGGCCTTGAAGTTGAACAGATTTCATCTAGTTGGGATATTCAATACAGCGGTGGTTATTATTATAGAGACAATGTTGAATTCTATGGTTATTCCTATGATTATGCTTACACCTGGGGCGAGGATATAAACCCTAAGGGTGTTAGAGTATCTGTTTTTGTTCAGGACGCTTGGAATATTGGTAATCTTACAATCAATCCCGGGATACGTTTCAATTCTTACAGAGGTACTTTTAAAACTTCGGATGAAGTATTTAAAACCAATGGCTTTGCACCGAGATTAGGTATTACTTGGGATGTTTTTGGGGACCACAAAACGGCTCTGAAAGCTCATTATGGAAGATTCTATGACAAATTCACAACAGGTCACTTTGATGATGCGGCCGCTGGGGAGAAGGATTGGGTCATGTATGAGGTTATGCCAGATGGCAGTAAAGTTGAGATATACAGAGATCCTTTTACTAATCCGACAACTATAGATGCAGATATAAAATTCCCTTCTTTAGATCAGTTCTCTTTTGGAATAGAAAGAGAACTGATGGCAGATACATCCATTGCCTTATCCCTTGTCTGGAAGAGATGGTATAATTCAATTTCTCGAGTAAACCTAGGTGAAGTATTTACGTTGACTGATTTTACATTTACAGATGAACAGGGACAAAGTCAAACATGGGATATATATGATCGAACTACCTCCGCGACTTCATTCTTAGTAGCCAATCCCCGATCAGGCCTTACTCCTTATATTGAGAGGGAGAGTAAACAAACGTATCTAGGCTTCATCGCTGAGTTTGAAAAAAGATTTTCAGACAATTGGATGCTTAATGCTTCTTATTCATATGGATTGTCCAAATCATGGCCTACTGGCACGAATCCAAACTCCCTGATAGATTTTGATCGCTGGGGTGGAGCGCCTGTTGCTTATCCATTTCATATTTTTAAGATGTACGGAACGTTCATCGTGCCATGGAATATCAAATTAAGTCCCACCTTTAGTTGGAGATCTACATTCGGCGGAAGAGGGGAAGGAGATGGTAGATGGGAAGCATGGGTAAGAGCTCCTGTTGGAGGCAATCCTTCGGTTGATATCGAAACACCAAACGTTAATAAAATTCCTGATTACATAGCTCTTGATTTAAGAATATTTAAGAGTTTCCAGATCAAAGGTGATCTACGATTAGAAGGATACTTAGATATTTACAATATTTTTAATCGACAAAGAGCATCAGATGTACAAGACCAACTAACAAATATTGATTTTGGAAAGGCCACTAGAGTTAATTACGGGAGAGAGTTCAGGCTTGGAGTTCGATTTTATTTCTAAGAATCCGAAAGGCAGAGTTCCACGACTTGCCTTTTGGTAAAGGTGTAGGCGGCGATATGCCTAGCTTGCGAAAAAGTGAATGTCATTGCGAGGAACGTAGCGACGCGGCAATCCGCCGTTGGGAGCGCAGCGTGGCAATCTCATCCTATAAAGACGAGATTGCCACGCCCTTTCAGGGCTCGCAATGACATTGTAAAAATAGATATTGCGTTTATATTAAATATCGCCGCCCCATCCTAAACCTTGGAGAACAAATGTATTTACGAAAGCTTTTTCCCCGGGTTAGGCAGAGCTTGCAGGGATACGAAATAGTAGAATATAGCTTACAGGTCGATCCCCTGTTCAAATGATGATTATACATCTAAAATATACAGTGAATGATTTGGTGAGTAGGATCAAAGGAACTACAGCAAGAAGATAGGGAAAAAGTTTTAAAGGATTGATGTAAATCTAAACAAGGAGGGTTTAATGAAGAAAAAGATAGTTTCACTCTCGTTTCTATTATTATTTATTTTGCCATTCATTCTCGGGGCGCAAACCACACCCGAAGAATTCCTAGGCCATAAAGTAGGTGCTGATCGCAAGGTTGCTGACTACAACCAAATCCAGGCCTACTTCAAAAAACTCGATAAGGAATCGGGAAAGATTAAGGTGTTAACAATCGGCAAGAGCACGTTGAATAAACCTATAATCATGGCAATCATTACTTCCGAAGAAAACATGGCCAAGCTCGACACCTACCGGCAAATTACGAAAAAGCTGAGAGATGCAAGAGACCTGACTTCTGAAGAAGCAAAAAAGCTTGCCAGGGAAGGTAAAATTATCGTTAGTATGACATGCAACATTCATCCCTCAGAAGTCGGCTCTTCTCAGATGGCCTTGGAGCTCGCTTATAAATTAGTGACCGGGAAAACACCATTTGATGCTGATAAGGTTCTGGATGAGGTCATCTTTCTTCTTGTACCGACCATTAACCCAGACGGCGCGCAAATGGAACCTGACTGGTACCGAAAATATGTTGGCACCAAATATGAGGGAATCTCCATGCCTTGGATGTACCATCACTATGCAGGTCATAATAACAACCGTGATTGGTTCATGTTAAATCTGGCTGAAACAAAAGCCTTCACAAAAGTTCTGTACCAGGATTGGATTTCTCAAGTCCATATGGACAAGCACCAGATGGGCTCTATGGGATTACGTATTTGGATACCGCCTATGGATGATCCTCCCACTCCCAGTGTTCATCCCCTTGTCTGGCGCGGAGTAGACATGTTTGGAATGAACATGGCTTATGACTTCCAACAAAACAACCAAAGCGGCGTTGGTTCCGGAGGCACTTTTCCAGGTCTTTCAGGATGGTGGGACGGTGCCTGCGATAATACTCCATGGTTTCACAACGTAATATGCGTCCTCACCGAGCCGGCATCTATCCCCTATGCCAGCCCAATATACATCGATCCTGCAGAACTTACACGATCATCCACTTCACAAACATCAACTCAAAAAAGGATGGCACATCCTGATCCCTGGCCAGGCGGTTGGTGGAGGCTGAGAGATATAGTGGATTATGATTTGACTTCTGCATACAGCCTGCTTAAGACAGTTTATCTTCACAAAGAAGACCTTCTGTACAACTTTTACAAGATGTGTAAGGACTCCATCGAAAAAAAAGAACAGCCTTTTGCCTTTGTCATTCCTAGCAAACAATGGGATTACCCTACAGCACTGAGAATGCTTGACACCCTGATGTTCGCCGGTGTAGAAATCCATCAAGCCAAACAAGGTTTCAATGCTGGTGGGAAAAATTATCCTGCCGGCTCTTTTGTTGTCCTGATGTCTCAACCCTACAGACCATATGCACAGGCTCTGCTCGAGAAGCAAAAATATCCAGACCTCCGTCCAAGTCCTGGCGATCCTCCTGTTCCACCTAGTCGACCGGCTGGCTGGACTCTTCCATTAAAGATGGGAGTCAAATGTATTCAAATCGATACGCCATTCAAGGCAAATCTAACAAAGCTGGATAAAATTACTTATCCCTCCATAACTCCGCCTCAAAAAACTGTGTCATATATCATTCTCGACTCTCGCCTGAATACATCCTATAGTACCGTTTTTTCTCTTATCAAGGAGAAAGCTGAAATCTACCGCTCCAAAGACATCGTTAAAGGGGAAGGATTCGAAGCTGCGGCAGGAAGTTTTATTATTAAAAACACTCCCCAGGTACAGAAAGCTCTTCCTGGCCTTCTGGATAAATGGAATGTTAAAGCCTATGAACTTAACAACATTGTCGATATTCCAAAAGCTCCATTGAAGAGATTCCGGGTTGGACTCTATCAATCCTGGAGATCCAATATGGATGAGGGCTGGACAAGATACATTTTTGATGATTTAAGTATTCCTTTTACCACACTGCACAACAAGGATTTTAAAGGAACAAAGAAAAAGAAAGTCAACCTGAAGGCGAACTTTGATGTCATAATCTTCGCTGATGAAGATCCTGGAATCATAATATCAGGAAGATCCGCTCGTGGCTCTCGCTATGGCAGATCCAGCGCTCGCCCTCCAGAGTATGAAGGCGGAATAGGAAAGCAAGGCATAAAAGCATTAAAGTCCTTTGTCGAACAAGGAGGCATTCTTGTCACCCTTGCCCGCGCATGCGGATTGGCTTTTAATGAATTCGGAGCACCGGTTGCAAACGCTCTTGAAAGATTTGACCGGAGCAAGTTTTTATGCACAGGGTCTATTCTAAGAGTCAAAGTCGATAACAGATCCCCTATTGGCTATGGGATGCCAGAAGAGGCTGCGATCATGTTTTATCAAAGCATGGCTTTAAGAACAAGGGTTCCCTCTGCAGGGTGGGATAGAAAAGTTGTTGCTAGATTTCCTGAAGATAACATCCTTCTGAGCGGCTGGCTCTTAGGAGAAGATGTGATTGCAGGCAAAGCCGCAGTAGTCGATACTCAATACAAAAAAGGACGCATCATTCTTCTCGGCTTCACTCAATTCAGAGCTCAAACCCATGGTACTTACAAATTCCTTCTCAATGCTCTTCTATATCCGGAAGTAAAATAAATGAAAATCGATCAACGCTGGATATCTTATCACTTTCGAACTTATACTTTATGGTAGGAGAAAATTAGAAATAATCAATAATTCACTATTGAAAATACGCATATCATGAGGTAGATCTATTTGGGGATGACCTGCCCCCAATCATAGTACTACCCTCAGAGTTAGAATCATAGGTTCTTGAACTTTCCCCCTGTTCAGGTCCATTTTCTATGTTAGTTTAAAATTTTGCTGAGGCCTACCCATAACAAAAGATAAGGATCATAAAGGAGAGCTTTTCAGTTCATAACGAAGGCTAAAACACATAGGCCAATTTCAGGAATAGAGTGTGTCCTTGAACCCCTTTCTCTCCAAATCTAGCCGTTCCTTTTTGATAAGCTAACTGGAATAGGCCAAAGGGAGGCTGAAAACGATAGACAAAAACAACCTGGATGTTTCTCTTGTCAATAACCGAGTTTATCTGATAGAAGAGCTTCAGAAAGAGGTCCTTAGTAAAATATTTATTGGCGACGATAACGTGAATCCAAGTGCTTTCATTCTCAGGATCTGGAGAAAGAGAAAGATTAGTCAAGGTGTATTCCAAAGAAAGATTCCGGGATAGGTATTGCCTCAATTTCCCGGCTATGAGAGTGAAATCAGAGTCGAAATTCCTTCCGTTTTGATAACTTATAGAGACAGATTGCCATTCTCTTGTGTTATACCCGATGTCAACGCTTGAGTTATGATTTCTGAATTTCTTCTCGTAAAGCTTGTATTCCTGCTGATGACGAAATTTAAAGCGCAATTTATTTTGCAGGTCCAATGTCAGGGATTGCCAGACATCCCAACTTCTTAAGGTCTTGTCCATTCCCCAATAGATATTATAGTTTGAGTTATACTCTATTCGATCCAAACCCCATTTCCTAAGCCAAAAAATCTTTTTCACTGCAGAATCGAATTCATGGCGATTGTCGTCTCGAATGAACCCAACGGCGTTGGCGTTATCACCGAAATACTTTCCCAAATACGTGTAACGAAGATGAGTATGAAAAGTCCTTGAATCATAACTTGGCCTAAGGAAAAAAGCCAAATCACTGCTACTGCCGTCTCTGTAACTTATTGCGAATTGCCCTGTGAAGTTTAAGATATCTGTGAAGTAATGAAGAACATCCAAACCCACTGTTCCCTGATTCCTTCCATTAGTTAGTCTATTTGCAGCCAAAAACCCTATGCTGGAAAACTCCCAGATATCCCGTTTCAAGCGCAACACGCTGAAATTGGTTGATGCCCCTTCCTCATCTCCCCCTCTAGTCTGTGCCGATAAGGCAGAAATCTCATAACGGCCTCTTTTGCCGTAGAGCTTGATTCCTCCATAGATGTCAGCAATCTTTCTTGAATAAAACAATCTTATTCTTTGCTGATAGGCATCATTACCCTCTAAAAAGAAATTTCTCTTCTCAGGAAGGTGCAGTTCAAATCGGGTGAGATTGACTTGTTCCCGGTCCGCCTCGACAGTGGAAAAATCAGGGTTTATCGTTAAATATCCTGAGATAGATTGGGAGAATGCATAACTTGCGTCCAGGCCAGCTTCAAAACCGGTTTTTTCACTTTCTTGAATCCTGGATATGCTATGTGGAATTATTTCAATCTTCTTTTTGGTCATCTCTAGATCCAGCCCGGTAAGGGAGCCATTCACAGAAACTTTTTTGTATTCTTCAAAGGGACCTGTCCAGAAGTTTTTTTCAAATCGACGGGGAAAATATCGGCTAAATTGAATTCCCCATGTTTGATTTTTCCCAGACTGGAATTTTACTGCCGTAAAAGAGATAGCCATCTCAGCACTCCATCCTTCCTCTATCCTGGCCCCAGCTGACTTCCAAATGCCATCCCAATTGGTATCAGCGATTAGGCCATTGTCAGTGACCCGGCCATCGTGCTGAACTCCCAATGGATTGGTTCGAAAATAATACATTGTCCTATCGTCATTGAATGTGTCCAAATCCACCGTGACAGAATCGACTCCCATCATTAATCTATCTCTCCTTGTCTCCAACTCAATTTTCTCTGGCTCAGGATCATAACAGAGAAAGGCAATGTAGATATAGTCGTTATCATAGAGGATTTTAGCCACCGTCCTTACTGAAGCCGGTTTGTCCTTATCTGGTTCAAATTGGATGAAATCGCCTACGGAAGGGGCGTTTTTCCATACTTCATCATCGAGAATTCCATCAATGACTGGTGGGATTTCTGTTCTTACGGCCGCAACTGTAAATTTTTCAAATTGACTGCAAATCAAACCTTGCCATAAAAAGAAGAAACACAACAACACAACAATTTTTTTCCTCATATATTCCTCTTAATCAAAAAAGATGAGTCAATATATCAACTTTAGCCTGATTTAGCAACTGCCTTGAGCCGATTCTGAAAGTGATCCAAAACTACATGATCCCTTTGCGTGAAAAATACGAATGGGGATACATCATCCCCTTCATGATCTACTGAAGCCACGACAGCTAAGGAGCAGGTCAGGCTCATATTATAGGTCGTTCAGAATAATGCGTTTCTTAGTAACACCCCTATTTTAATGTATGTTCACTGCTTTATTCATAATCATGACAACGAGAGAGCGGACTGTTGACAGGTACTCCCTTGGGCCATATAATAAAAAAATTCTCTATGTATTTATCATCGAGTTCAGAAAAAAAAATTTAAGAGGAGGTTATTCCATGAATTTACGAAAATTTATCTTTTCGAAAAAGTTGGGCAGGGTTACTCTGACATTATTAGCAGTGCTGCTGTGGGGATTAAGCCCGGGTTTTACTCGTGGAGGCAATGATGGCTCTCCAGCTGCAAAAAAGATCAACTGGAATCAGAGGGTCGATAAATTGTTAAAGGTATCCCAGGAAGGAGATATCATCCTGACAGCAGTAGGGGATATGATATACAATGAGGAGATAAGCCACTTTACAGAACCTCACTATAAAAATCTTTACCGTATAATCAGGGATGCAAGATTGTCCTATGGCAATCTGGAAATGTCCCTGAATGAAAAGCCAGAGCTTCAAAGAAGCACATACCTGTTTCGCATGGGCAGGGATTTTGCCTGGGAGATAGTCAAACTCGGCATTAATATGGTCAGTCTAGCAAATAATCACGCCTTTGACTATGGAACTGAGGGACTTAAAGAATGTATGCGCATCCTCAGAACAAGCGGTATCACTTATGCCGGCGCAGGCATGAATCTCGCACGGGCCAGAGCCGGAAGCAGTGAAAGAGTCCAGAAGACAAGATTTGCCCTGCTCTCATTCGATTCGTCTCCTTGGGTACGATGGACAAATCCTAATGAACCCAGCATTGCCACTGTCAGAGCCCCAAGAATCCTGCTCGAGAAGGAAGACGGCACGACCGAAGCCATGCCTGCTCCTCTTTGGGGGGATGTCAAGGCCATGGAAGACGCCATCATCTTGGCCAAGAGGAATGCAGATATTGTTATAGTCGCCTTTCACTTTCACTGGGCCTCCTGGTCCATGGCTGACGGCATACCGAATAAGGTGCCGCCTCACCAAACTCCAGTTATTCACAGGGCCATTGATGCCGGGGCTGATATCATTATCGGCGCAGGGCCACATGTCCTGAGGGGTATAGAGATTTACAAAGGTAAGCCTATCTTCTATAGCCTAGGAAATTTCGTCTATCACTGGAAAACACCAGAAAAGATTCCTCCCATCATCTGGGAACGGAGTGATGAAACTTCTTCAGGTGTGATAGGCTCGGATCCTAGTCTTAGAGGCCTTGATGTCCGGGAAGTGTGTGATTCAGTTTTAGTCAGGTTTACCATAAGGGATAAAAAGATCCACAGAATCGAGCTTATCCCTGCAATCACAGATGATCGAGGACCACATATGGGCGACCCCAGGCTAGTGAATGATAAGCGAGGTAAAGAGATAATAGATTATCTTCAGGAACTCTCAAAGCCGTACGGAACTAAAATCCTCTACAAGGAATGGTATGGAGTAGTAGAAAAATAAGCTTATTTGTTTTCAGTTAGCAGCAGCAATTTCCCGCTAAGAGCACCATTATATTTCCCATTTTCTATACTAATCTTTCCATTCACAATCACGTATTCAGTCCCCGTGCTGTACTGGCGTGCATCGGAGTTTGTGCCGTTATCCCTGACAGTTTCAGGGTCGAATATAACTATATCAGCCCTGTAACCTTTCATGAGCAATCCTCTATCCTTTATCTGTAGGAAAGAAGCAGGAAGGGAGGTCATCTTCTTGACGGCATTCTCCAGTGTCAATAGCTTCTCTTCTCTTACGTACTTTCGGAGTACTCTGGCTTGACTGCCAAAAGCGCGGGGATGCCCAATTCTGGGCACGTCGGTCTCCTTTAAGATAGGCACTGCGTCCCCATCACTTGAAAACATCAACCAATCTTGCTTCATCGCATACTTCATGTCGTCCTCCGACATGACTCCACAAGCGACGTACAGGTCAGGTTCATCAATGACTAAATCTGCGGCAAGATCAAAGGGATCTTTATTTTGTTCCTTGGCAATGTCCGATAGGATTTTTCCAACCAGATGAGCGTTTTTCTCGGCAATTGTAACCAAATAACTATCCCAACCAGCTAAGGCCACGGCACTTGGCCTGTGAGGCTCTCCCTCGAGCACTGACTTCCTGATCTGCTTCCGTTTTGACTTATCAGCGAGGGCTTTTGCCAGCTCATCCACATACTGCTTTTTAAGCTTCTCCCTCTCCGAATCTGGTAGATTCCGGTCCCTCATTTTTTTCCTGAGTTCTGCGAATGGTTCCATGTCATTCGGAAGATGAAAAGGAGCCCAGCCAGCGTTTCTGGCAATCGGCAGAATTCGCCCCCCTGATGCATAGTGATAGGGATACATATCTGCAACGACGTATACTCCTCTGGTCCGGGCATCGTTAATCAATTTGACAGTCTCTTTCATCTTCCCCCAGTAATCCTTTCTACATACTTTGAAGTGGGATACATTGGCTCGCACTCCGGCTTCTTCAGCGATTCGGATAGTTTCCTGAGTAGATTCAGGTACACGATCAAATTCATTGCGCTGGTGACTGGCATAAATCCCTCCAAACTCGCCAACGACCTTTGTGACCTCGATGATTTCTTCGGTAGCTGCATAGCGGCCGGGTATATATTCTAAACCTGTACTTATCCCCCAAGCGCCTTCTCTCATCGCTTGTCGGACAATCTCCTTAATCTTATCCAGCTCCTCTGGTGTAGCATCACGCGGTTCCACGCCCATGACTGATCTGCGGACTGTACCGAATCCAACCAGATGGACGGCATTTGTTCCGATTCCTTGTTTTTCCCACTTGTCCTTGGTCTTAGCAATCTCAAATGTCCCATCACCGCAATTGCCTGTAACTACTGTTGTTGTCCCCTGGATCAGATAGTTCAAGTTCGCATTGGCATCGGGCCTTCCTAATCCTCCATCACAGTGAGTGTGCGCATCGATAAATCCGGGGGAAACCGCCAATCCCTTGGCATCAATGGTTTTAGCGGCAGTTCTTCCAGAAAGGTCTCCAATCTCTGTAATTGTATCCCCAGTTATGCCGACGTCGCCATAAAACCAGGGATTCCCCGTTCCGTCAATGATCTTTCCATTCTTTACAAGGATGTCAAATTTTCCATCCTTGGATCCTGCCAAAGAAAACATCATAATTGCCAAGGCACTGAAGAGTATTAGCCACCGTTTAAACATTGTTGCCTCCTCTTTTTAAAATTATATTTATCTCCCCTTTTTGGCTCGAGCAGAAACCTACTCCTAAAACCGATGTACTTATTTAAATTCAAGGTTCGCTTGCCCTAAATCCGGGATTTATGGCCTTTTTACATATAAAATTTTTCTATCTATCTCTTCTAGTCTTCATAGACTTCATGTTACCATAAATTATCAAACATTAATAAGAATGTAAACTTTATGAGAGATCTTCCCAACAATTGTCCTCTGCATCTGACATGTAAAATAAATTATGTCCAGACATCAAACCCTGCAAATCCCTTCAAAAGAAGCAATAATC
The DNA here is from genome assembly GCA_011049545.1 of Candidatus Aminicenantota bacterium. Lineage (GTDB taxonomy): Bacteria > Acidobacteriota > Aminicenantia > Aminicenantales > Aminicenantaceae > SOIV01. The sequence continues at coordinate 23,123 of DRHQ01000014.1, forward strand.
ATGACATTAAATCTCGAAAACTTTCGATTGTACATTTAGATAATAATAAAGCCTCCTATCTTTACGGTTTAACATATTTTGTCTAATAGTTTGGATAATTTTGCATTAATGGATATTATTGCTTGACATCCTGATGTTATTCTCTTATTTTTTGTTTAGATAAGTAAAAAGAGTAAGAGGAGTATTAATCTAGCTTGCGTGAAAACCACTAATTAAACTTGTAATATTGTTAATTTGATATGAGCGGAGGTGGATATAAAAGAAATGAAATGATATGTATCTATGAAAATAAGGGGGAAAGGAAATCTTTCCCAGGGAATGAAAATACAAGGAATAGGAGGTTTAAATGAAAGAGTTCAAGAGAGTAATTGTATTAGTCCTGGCACTTGGTCTTCTCTGGAGTATGTCTTATTCGCAGTCTAAAGTGACAGGTGCTTTGGAAGGTACAGTCGTCGACGATGAGGAGAGTGCGCTTCCAGGAGTAGAGATTAAACTCTCTTCTCCAGACATGATGGGAGGCTCTCGAAGTAGAGTTACAGATGCAGACGGTAAATTCAGATTCATTGGACTCCTGCCAGGAACTTATGCTCTTGAGGCAGGACTTCAAGGATTTACCCCTCAAAGGAGAGAAGACATCAGGTTGTTTGTCGGACAAACTTTGATTGTTGATTTTGTTCTCCAGATAGGAACATTGCAAGAAGCGATTACGGTAACAGGTACAGCCCCTCTTATTGATGTCAGAGATTCCGCAGTTGCTACTCATCACATTCCAGAGTCAACAATAAAAGATGTTGTTTTTTCTCGCGATTCTTATCAATATTTTGCGATGGATCTAGCACCTGGTACCTATGTAGCAGGTTGGCATGGGATTAAGGCTTATGGAGGTACAACGAGGAGCGGGAATACTTATTCAATGGACGGTGTGGAGTTTTCTCACGGTGGCTTTGGGTCGAGCTGGATGGAATCAGACTCTAATATTTTTTCCGAGGCAGAAGTAGAAGGCCTGGGCGCCGCGGCTGAATACGATGGTTTTGATGGCCTTCATCTGAGTCTTGTTACAAAGAGCGGAGGAAATACTGTTGACGGGATGCTACAATTTAATTACGGGGGAATTGCTTGGAGCCAAGAAAGTGTCGATCGCAGTGATCCCTTCTATCAACTAATAGAAGATCCCGAGAAGGAGGGCTTAATATACGGACATTTCAATCTCGGAGGTCCGCTTGTTAAGGATAAGCTCTGGTATTTTGCTTCAGGAACTTACAGAAAATTTACATATGAAGAAAGTATAGTACAACTTCCGTCTGAAGAATACGAGACGGGAAGATACTATAAGTATCTCCCGACAGGCATTATTAAATTTACCTTCCAAGCCACTTCGTCCACCAGACTCGCGGCTTTCTTTGTAATGGACTATTTTAAGATGGAACATGCGTACCAGGGTATTTACACACCTTTTGAAGCAGCGGGGTGGGAACGTGAGCCATCTTGGGTTGCCAACATGAGAATATTCCATTCTTTTTCAGACAAGACATTTATAGAAACTACACTTGGATATACAAAATCGGGATTTGGAGTGGGAGGCTATTCGGAGGAAGCCATGCATATTGATGATATCACAGGAATTGCCTCTGTAAATTATGGATGGAGGATACAAGACGATGCCCCTCGTTATTCTGCAAATGTTGCATTATCCCATCATGCTGATGATTTTATTTCGGGTTCTCATGATTTTAAGTTTGGCGTTGAAGTTGAACATATTTCAGATCATTATACTTATCGCTTCCACGGTGATGTTTATTATATAGACAACGTTGAATATGATGGTTATTACTATGATTATGCTTATTACTGGGCTATGGATGTACAACCTAAGGCTTTTAGAGCAGCTGCTTTTGTTCAGGACAGTTGGAATATTGGTAATCTTACAATCAACCCTGGGTTACGTTTCAATTATTACAAAGGGACTCTTCAAACTTCTACTGAAGTATTTAAAACCAGTGGTTTTGCACCGAGATTAGGTATTACTTGGGATGTTTTTGGGGATCACAAAACTGCTCTGAAAGCTCATTATGGAAGATTCTATGACAAATTCATTACAGGTATATTTGATAATGCGAGTGCTGGGGAGGAGGATTTTATCGGATATATAGTTGAGGATGATGGGAGTTTATCTGAAATATGGAGAGATCCTTTTTCTAATCCGACAACTATAGATCCAGATATAAAAATGCCTTCTTTAGATCAGTTCTCTTTTGGAATAGAAAGAGAACTGATGGCAGATACATCTGTTGCCTTATCCTTTGTATACAAGAGATGGTATAATTCTATTTCTCGAGTGAACATAGGTGAAGTATTTGATTTAACTGATTTTACATTTACAGATGAACAGGGACAAAGTCAAACATGGGATATATATGATCGCACTACTGAAGCGTCTACATACTCACTGACCAATCCCCGGCCAGGTGATACTCCTTATATAGAAAGGGAGAGTAAACAAACGTATATGGGCTTCATCGCTGAGTTTGAAAAAAGATTTTCAGACAATTGGATGCTTAATGCTTCTTATTCATATGGAAAGGAAAAATTCTGGCCCACTGGCACGGATCCAAACGACCTGGTGGGTTTTGATCGTTGGGGTGGAGAACCTGTTGCTTATCCATTTCATATTTTCAAGGTATACGGAACATTTCTCTTGCCATGGGATATCAAATTCAGCCCCACCTTCAATTGGAGATCTGCATTCACGGGAGATGGCAGATGGGAAGCAGATGTAAGAGCTCCTGGTAGTATTACAGGCAGGCCTACGGTTAATATCGAAATACCAAACTCTAATAAGCTTCCTTCTTACATAGCTCTTGATTTAAGAATGGAAAAGAGTTTCACAATCCAAGGTGATCTACGATTAGCAGGCTACTTAGATATTTACAATGTTCTTAATCGACAAAAAGCAACAAGCGTACAATCCCGACTAACATATTCTGATTTTGGACTGGCCACTGGTGTTAATTACGGAAGAGAGTTCAGGCTTGGAATTCGACTTTACTTCTAAGAGTGCGGAGCGCATAGTTCTATAGGCAGAGTTCCACGGCTTACCGTCGGGTGAAAGTGTAGGCGGCGATATGCTTTGCTTACGAAGTAGCGGTTAGATTACTTGAACACACTTGCATATCGCTAAGGGTAGCATATAGTACAGATAACCAAATATCGCCGCCCCATCCTAAATCCTGGAGAACAACTGTATTTACGAAAACTTTTTCCCCAGGTTAGGCAGAGCTTGCAGGGATACGCCATAGTAGAATATAGCTTACAGGTCGGTCCCCTATTCAAATGATGATGATCATCCCTTCCCGGGTTTACGGCAAGCGAATCTTGAATTTAAATAAGTGCAGCGGTTTTAAAATTAGTTTTAAAAATAGGAGGTAATAATGTTTAAAAGGTGGCTAATAATCATCAGTGCCATAGCAATTACGATGTTTTCTTTGGCCGGATGCAAGAGTGGAGAATTTGACATCCTTATAAAAAACGGAACAATCGTTGATGGATCAGGAAATCCCTCGTTTAGTGGCGACATCGGCATAACTGGGGATACGATTGTTGAGATTGGAGACCTTTCTGGAAGAACTGCAGCTAAAGTCATCGATGCCAAAGGACTGGCGGTTTCCCCCGGATTTATCGACATGCACACTCACTGTGATGGAGGGCTAGGAAGACCCGGTGCCAATGCGAACTTGAACTATCTGATCCAGGGGACAACAACAGTAGTTACTGGCAACTGTGGTGATGGAACATTCAAAGTTGCTGAGACCAAAGAAAAATGGGAAAAACAAGGCATCGGAACAAATGCCGCCCATCTCGTTGGATTCGGAACTGTCCGCGGATCAGTAATGGGCAGGGAACAACGCGAACCCACTCCAGAGGAGCTGGATAAGATGAAGGAAATTGTCCGGCAGGCTATGGAGGAAGGAGCCTGGGGTATGAGCTCAGGATTAGAATATGTTCCTGGCCGGTTTGCCAGTACAGAAGAAATCATCGAAGTCGCAAAAGTTGTTGGCGAATTTGGAGGGATTTATACCAGTCACCAGAGGAATGAGTTTGATGGCACTCTTGAAGCCACAAAGGAAACCATCCGAATCGCAGAAGAAGCCGGCGTGCGGGGTAACACAGCTCATTTCAAAGTATGCCGGAAGGATTACTGGGAAACATTTAAAGAGACTGTAGACTTGATAAATGAAGCCCGGGAGAGAGGAATCTCCGTGACTGCCGATATGTATCCCTATGACAGGGCAGGCGGCGGCCGTATTATATCGGTTACCAGGAACGCCGGCCTCTGGACTCCTTTTCGTGTTCCGGAGGACATGGAGCCTTTTGCAGAAATGAGAAAAAAGATGAGGGATAAAACCCTGTCGGATGCGGATCAGGAGAAACTGAAAGAGCAGTATATTGATGAACTTGCCAAAGCTTTGTCTGATAAATCAAAACGGGAACAGATCAAACAGGCAGTGCTTGTCGGGACTCCTGAAAAGCCAAGTGGAATAGCCTTAGTGGGTTGGGATGGTTATGGCATTGAGGCGTCCAAGAAGAATACAGATTTGAATGGAAAAATCCTTTCTGACATTGCTCTGGAACAGAACAGAGATGCATTTGACCTAGCGGCTGAGTTGGTCATTGATGAACCTGACATGTGGCTTGCTGTGGGAGTCATGTCGGACGAGGACATGAAATATGCCATGAAGCAGGATTGGCTGATGTTCTCCAGTGATGGGGATGCATCCCCTATTTTAAAGGAGACCGACACACCCAGGATTGGACATCCACGCGCTTTTAGCAGTCAGGCCAGAGTGCTGCGCAAGTATGTTCGGGAGGACAAGGTTTTAACACTGGAGAATGCTGTTAGAATGATGACCTCTCTTCCCGCCGATTTACTTCAGATGAAGAGCAGAGGGCTGCTAAAGAAAGGATACAAAGCTGATATTGCCATATTCGATCCTGACACTATCAAGGATAATGCCACATTTGCTGATGCGCGCCAGTACAGCACAGGGACTGAATACGTGATTGTGAATGGAAAGATTAGTATAGAAAATGGTGAATATGATGGTGCCTTAAACGGGAAACTACTGCTGTCAACAGAAAACAAATAAGTACGAATCTATTCTTAATCAAATAAGTTTATTTGGAGTACCGTGGTCCCCGAATAACCTTTCCCGGCAGGGCACCGGTGTGCTGTCCGTTCTCAACAACAAGCTCTCCATTCACAATCACATGCGGAATGCCTTTTGGATACCCGTGAGGGTTTTTATAGGTTGCCTGATCTCCAATCTTCTGCTGATCAAAAATAACGATATCGGCGCACATATTTTCCCGGAGCAGACCTCTGTCTCTAAGTCTGAGTCTCTGTGCCGGGCATGAAGTGATCTTTCTAACTGCTTCTTGCAGGGAAAGTATCTTTCTTCCAACTTCCTGGGGTTCTTCTTTTCTCGTTTCTCCGCGGACATATTTTCTAAATATAAGAGGGAAACAATGATAGCACCGTGGATTTGGCATTCCTTTTCCGAAACTTACAATCTCTGCGTCAGAACAAATTGAAGAAAGTGGATGTTGAATGAGTTTACACAGATCATCTTCAAAATGAAACTCCTGAATAATCCCGATGTTGTTTTTTCTCTTGAGGACAAGATCAATTGCAGCGTCGAGGGGAGTTAGCCCTGTTTCCTGAGCTATTTCTGCAAGATTTTTTCCTTCTACCCATATCTTATCAGCATGGCCATCAGCGATAAGTGTTGAAGCCGGGCTGGTATGCTTTTCTTTCTCATGAAGAACGTATTTTCTTATTTTAGCCAGCTCCGCAGGATTTTTTAATCTTTCGACGAGTTTTTTTACTCCTCCTGCCAATGCCCAGTTAGGAAAAACATTTGTTATTCCCTGGGAACCACAAAGCGTTGGAATGACATCACAGCTCACACGAAGCCCTCTTGCTCTAGCATCTTCGATGTGCTTCATGATCTTGTCTAGTTTTCCCCAGTTGGGATAGTGGCTCTCATTGTGAGAGATTTGAAGACGAACACCAGACTTCTCGGCAGTTTCTATTGACTCCAGTATTGAATCCTCCCATCCGGCTGCATCATCCCTGACATGAGTCGCATATAAGCCATCATGCTTGGCAACGACCTTGCAGAGCTCAATTATCTCTTCTTCATCAGCAAACATACCCGGATGATAAACCAGTCCAGTTGACAAACCATAAGCACCATCTTCCATTGCTTGGGCTATAATGTTTTTCATCTTCTCGAGCTCTTCAGCTGTCGGTTTCCGATCGTCATTACCGATAACATGTTTTCGTATTTGGCCGTGTCCGATAAGGGAGGCAACATTTGTCGCCATTCCTTTTTCTTCCAATCGGCTAAAATATTTTTTAAACGTAGGCCAATCCTGGCTCGGCACCATTGTTGAACCGCACTGTCCGATAAACATAGTGGTTACGCCCTGTCTCACGTAATTCTCTGCTTTAGGATTAATAAGCAGCCCATCATCCGAGTGGTTGTGTATATCTATAAAACCGGGACTCACAATTAATCCTTGAGCGTCAATAATCTTTTCCCCGGAAGCAGAACTCAAGCTCCCGATTTTTACTATTATTCCGCCTCGTACTCCGATGTCTGCCTTGAACCAGGGATTGCCGGTCCCATCAATGATATTTCCATTCTTAATGATAAGAGAATATTTCTGCTTTTCTACCTTAGCTTCTGAGCTCATCATGAAGACTAAACAAAAACAAATGGAAATAAACAAAATAATGATTCTCATTTTATTGCCCTCCATATGAATTTTTAAATAATAATACGAAGAAAGCTTTGATTTTTCAAGAGGAAATATGATCAAGGGGAAATCGCTGCCCATATCATCCACCACCACAAACTCTCCTTCCAGGCCGAGCACTGTCCCCTACCCCAAATAGCACAGCAGGAACTTCTGATGGCAGCCGAGGAGAGAGGAGAGTATTTCTGAGAGCCTCTACGGTTATTTTCTGTCGATTTTTAGAGAGAAGTCTATTCTGTAACTGCGTGTTAGACTATTTTTGCGACTGGTTGCGATTTTGTGGCTATTGACCAGGTTGTTTTAACTGTGATACTTTCATTTCTGGCTATCAGCGGACGATAAGCGTGGATAATTGGGAGAGTTTGCCGCTAGCATAAAAAAGCAAATATTTATAAATGAGTAGAGAAAAGGACAAAAAAAAGCTGGCAATCTTTACTACAACTATTTTGACACACCTATTGATTTTCCTTTTCGTATCAGCCTGTTATGTGTATCCATCGCCTGGAACTGAAAAAGAAAAATTGAACGTCCTCCTCATAACGATAGATACTCTCAGAGCGGATTGGCTGAGTTGTTACGGCAGCGAACATCTAGATACACCAAACATCGATAGTTTGTCAGAGAGGGGTGTCCTTTTCTCCAGAGCCTTTGCCAATACCTCCACTACACTACCTTCCCATGCCAATATTCTCCTCGGAACGACGCCTCCTTATCATGGTGTGCATGATAATATAAATTTTGTGGTGAGAGAAGGATATCTTACGCTAGCTGAGTACCTGAAGGATCATGACTACTCCAATGGAGCTTTTATCGGAGCTTATCCTCTCCATGCTAAATTTGGTCTTAACCAGGGATTTGATACTTATGATGATGAGATGGACCGCCTGCCATTCCAGGACTTCATGTCAGAAGAGAGGAAAGGTGAAGTCGTTATCGATAGAGCTCTTAGCTGGCTGAAGAAGCGGAATTCTCCCTGGTTTCTCTGGATTCATTGCTGGGATCCTCATGATCCCTATAAACCTCCTGAACCGTTCCTGACTAAGTACAAAGAGCATCCCTACACAGGAGAGGTGGCCTACGTCGATTTTGTCCTTGGAAGGCTTTTTGCCTACCTGGAAGAAAACAATCTATTCGAAAATACCCTCGTTATTTTTACCGGAGATCATGGTGAATCTTTAGGACAACATGGTGAAAAAACTCACGGCTTTTTAGCCTACAACACAACGATCTGGATCCCCCTGATCATAATCTCTCCAGGGCATGAGAAACGCCGAGTTGAGCACTATGTCAGTCATCTCGACATATTCCCCACGGTGTGCGATATTCTCAATCTCGAAAAACCGCCTTTCCTTCAGGGCATCTCGCTTGTCCCGGCTCTTAAGGGAAAAAACGTACCCCAAAGATCTATCTATTTTGAGTCTCTCCATCCCTACTACAGCAAAGGCTGGGCACCTCTCAGGGGATTTGTTTTTAATAAAGAGAAGTATACCAGCTCCCCTATTCCAGAGCTTTATGATCTGGGTGCGGATTTTGATGAGAAGAACAACCTCGCTGCGAAAAGGAAATTAGATAGATTTGAAAAACGGTTAGAGAAAATCATGAGTGACTATATATCTCCCGAAAGCGAGAGAGCAGAAGAGCGACTTGACAAAGAATCACTCGAAAAATTGAGAAGCCTGGGGTATGTCTCAAGTGCTCCGGATATAAGAAAGGAAAATTTTACACAGGATGACGATGTCAAAATGCGTCTTCCGTATTACAACCAGGCCATGGATGCCCTTAAACGGTATGACGAGGGGAATAGAAAACAAGGATTCGAGACATTAAAGAAGATTATCACAGAAAGAAAGGATCTTGCTGTCGCCTATATCAACCTGGCCGATTTATACAAAAAAGAGGAAAATCTGAGTGATGCTGTTGAGGTTCTGAAGATCGGGCATAAAAATGTTCCCTCCAACTATTTCGTCTTTTTTTCCTTGTTGTCCTATCTCCAGGAAGCTGGACGGTATAAAAATATTATTCAGGCTTTTCACGGAAAGAGCTACCTTCAGATGGAATACGACCCAGCGATATGGAATTTGTTAGGAAACGCATATTATAAAACAAGGAATTTTGAGAAAGCCGTAGATCAGTACGAAATGGCCCTTTCGATCGACGCTGAATCGCAGTTGCTTTTTGCCAATCTTGGCGAAGCTCAGTTTTCCCTTGCGGTGAAGAAAAAAGACAAAACGATGCTCAAGAAAGCTCTCCGTAATTTTCAAACAGCCGTTAAACTTGACCCTGATTATGCATTTTCTTATGTAGGTTCAGGCAAAGCATTCAGGCTATTAGGCCGCTATGATTATGCCATCGTTTCCTTTAGAAAAGCCCTGGATTTAAACGATAAGCTTGAAGAGGCGCTTTATGTTCTAGGTTTGACCTATCTCGATAAGGGAGATAAAGATAAAGCGCTGAGCACGTTGACTCTTTACAAGCAAAAATACTACGATTCTCTTCACGATGATCAGAAGCAGATACTGGATGATTTGATCAGAAGGTGCAAACAAGAGATGCCATGAGAATTTCAAATATTAGAGGAAAAAGGAAGGATAAAATGGTAGGGGGGTTGGATTTTAACCAGCGACCTCCGGGTTATGAGCCCGCTCTGTGGGGTGGTTCCTCTCCCCTATTAACAGGGGTAGAAGGCGTTTTTGACTTAAGCACCGTTAGTCAAATTCGAAGTTAAACGTACATTTTACCATTGGCTAACTCGTTCCAATATATCCTTTTGTTCGCTCGGTTCCGCGGGAATCCAAAGCATGATCCCTATGGGATCAACTTTCTTTATGAATTCGTCAAGCTCATGCATCTTAAGGTCCACGATCGTTCTTCAGATGTTTTCCAGGGCCCCTTCACTGTACGATGTTTCTCGTATCCAATATCGTTATGGAGAAAACGCACCGGTGGCCTGTCAATAATGCGCTGTTCATACCAGGCGTAAATTCACGCCATACACATGTCAAAATCAGGCTTAAATTGAAAAGAACGGGTGTTATTGAAATCTGCCATAGTTCTCCACTTAAAAAAAATTCAATGCTCCATATGTTTTACTTTATTCTTATTCTTATAAAAGTCGTGGCTGAGTAGGGTTTGTCCATCAATATATTGTAACATGCTTTATGCAATGCTGTTGCGTCTCTGTTTCCCCTATTTGTTAAGATTATTACACAATGTTTATTTGTTATATCCCTAAAAATATATGTAAGAAAACCAACCCACGAACCAGAATGGGCAACTATCTTGTTGGAATCAATTTCACGCACTGACCAGCCAAATCCATAATGACCAACGAAACCATTGTTTAACACATAAGGTTTAAATGCCTCTTTAAGTGTTTCCTTTTTTACCAATTTCTCTGTATATAACGCTTCATTCCATTTGAACAAATCAATTAAATTGGAATATATTCCGCCATCTCCATAAGCATTGTAATGATTATAATCATTGTCAACATGCCCCCCATTTTCCGTCATATCATATCCATAAACCCGATTGGCCATTTCCTCAAATTTTTTTTCGCCGATCGGTATAACCGAACTCGACATTCCAATTCTATCGAATATATTTTGTTGAACAAATTCTTTGAATGAAACACCTGACACCCGCTCTACAATCGACGCTAACAACACATATCCCATGTTACTGTATTCATATTTCTCACCAGGTTCAAAATATTTCTCAGGAAGATGCTTAGTCATCAACTTTAATACATCATCATTTACATAGTATTTATTGGGATCCCAATGCTCGGACATAAGATCTATGTAATCCGGCATTCCACTTGTGTGCCAAAGAAGATGTCGAATGGTAATTCCTTCATATTTCAATTCAGGTATATATTTTTGGAAATTATCATCATAGTTTAGTTTACCCTGTTCTTCTAACATCATGATGCACATGGCAGTGAACTGCTTGGATACTGATGCTAATCGGAAATTGGATTTTGGTTCTAGTGGATCCTTGGTATCCATATTGGCATAACCAAATCCTTTTTGATAGATGACCTTACCCGCTTCTGCGACAAGAACAGTACCGTTAAGAATTCCTTGTTCATGGTAAAAGTTGAGAACGGAATCAATCTTAGCAACTTTTTGCTCTTGTTCTTGAGTTAATATAATCTCTGATTCCTCCGGGCTGGTTATGTTGTTTCCTTCCTGGGCAAAAACTGGCGTTGCCACCAGAGCCGAGAATACCCATAAATATAGGCTATATTTTAAGATTGAATACAGCTTTCTGTCTGGCATTGAATCCCTCCTCTTACAAATTTCGATTTTTCCTCTAAAGCAAAATTATGAAATAAACTGAAGCTGGAATGACAATACCACACAAAAAATGGCGTGGTCAACAACGTTATATTCTTGACAGAGATTTTTTTATTCGATATGTTGTATCTCATAATATTTTAATGAGTTTAGACATCACGATTAAATTCCAAAAGCAGAAAAGATTTTTTCTTTAGATGGAGGATACCGATGACGAAACGTCTCATTTCAATCGTCTTTTGTTTTTTAATGGCTATTTTTCTTTTGTCCAGTTGCAGGGGAACAGCTCCAGATAAGGGTGACTTTGACATCCTGATAACAAACGGAAAGATCGTAGACGGAACCGGTAATCTTATGTTCTCTGGTGATGTGGGAATCAAAGGTGATACTATAGCCGAAATCGGGAATCTCGAGGGGAAAAAGGCGGCAAAAATCATCGATGCTAAAGGATTGGTCGTTTCCCCTGGATTTATCGATATGCATACCCACTGTGAAGACGGGCTTAGCGATCCTGAATCCAAAGCTAATCTCAATTACCTAATCCAGGGTACGACCACGGTGGTCACTGGAAACTGCTCGTATGGCACCTTTGAGATCGCTAAGACTAAGGAGTTATGGGAAAAGCAAGGCATAGGAACAAACGCTATCCATCTGGTGGGATTGGGAGATGTGCGGAGAGCAGTGTTAGAAGTCGATCCGCGTGAACCCACGCAGGAAGAAATCGAAAAAATGCAATCTATCGTTCGAAAAGCCATGGAAGAAGGCGCCTGGGGAGTGAGCGCGGGTTTAGAGTACATCCCTAATCGATATGCGAGTACGGAAGAGGTCATTGCTTTAACGAAAATCGCAGCAGAATTCGGAGGAGTTTATTCCAGTCATCAAAGAGACGAGTGCTCTCGTGTACCTGAAGCCACAGAGGAAACCATTCGTATAGCCGAGGAGACGGGAATCCGAGTCAATGTAGCCCATTATAAAGTATGCGGAAAGAGTAATTGGGGAATGATAAAAGAAGCTGTGGATGTGATCAACAAAGCCCGAGCAAGAGGAATCCCAATCACGGCAGATATGTATCCCTATGAAAAAGCGGCAACAGGATACCTGAGATCGGTTTTTATGATTCCAAAGGATATGGAACCACTGGCAGGGCTCCAAAAAAAGATGGGAGACATGAGTTTGCCGGCAGAGGAGAGGCAAAAACTGAGAGAACAATATAACGATGAGGTGATAAAAGCCTTAAAAGATAAAGAAAAAAGAGAGCAGATCAAGAAGCTAACCGAGAACGGATACCCTCATGATCCGGGCCCCATCGTCATGTGGGGATGGGATAATTACACTGTAATGGTCGCCGATAAAAACTCTCATTTGATTGGCAAGATCATTTCTGACCTCGCCGAGGAGCAAGGCAGGGATGCCTTTGATGTTGCCGCAGATATCGTTATAGACGATCCGGATGCGTATCAATCCGGAGGAGCCATGTCAGAAGAGGAGATGAAATACGCGATGAAACATGATTGGTTGATGTTTTCCAGCGATGGCGAAGCATCACCTATCGTAGCCGAGGAGGACAGACCCAGAAACGGACATCCCCGCTCCTTTGGCAGCCAGGCTCGAGTGCTACAGAGATATGTGAGGGAAGAAAAGGTTTTGACTCTGGAAGATGGGATAAGGAAGATGACCTCCCTTCCGGCAAGTTTCCTTCAGTTGATGGACCGGGGAATCCTCAAAAAAGGATATAAAGCTGACATTGCCATCTTCGATCCTGAAACAATTCGAGAAAATGCCACCTATGCCGATGCACGACAGTACAGCACAGGAACTGAATACGTGATCGTTAATGGAAAGATAGGAATAGAAAACGGTAAGTATACCGGTGGTCTACACGGGAAATTGCTGCTGTTGACAGATAATAAATAAGTAGCCCCTCTAATTAAAAGAGTTTTTAATCTTATGGCCTTTCCACTATCGATTTAATAGTCTTGCCTCATCTAAAATCCGAGGCGTCACGCTCTCCCACATCATGGGCATCAAATGGATACCCTGCACGCCATCGATCTCCCTGAGTGCCAGGATCATCTCAACTGCCATCTTAACGCCTTCCTCATTTTGGTCTTCTGCATTCTCCATCCTCGTGAAACACGATTTGGGAATGCGAATACCTGGAACCTCATTTTCCATGTGGAGAAGTGCCTTTAAAGACTTAACCGGCATGATCCCTGCCAGAATGGCGGTCTTTTTATTAAGCCCCTGAGCCCGAACACCCTCCATCCACTCCTGAAAACGGTCAAGATCATACACTGGCTGGGTCTGAATAAATCTGGCCCCAGCCTGTATTTTTTTAGCCAGTCGTATCACACGGAAACCTAAAGGATCGGCAAAGGGATTGGCCGCCCCTCCAATAAAAAGTGCGGGTGGTTTCTTGATTGTTTCGCCCGAGAGGAAATAGCCTTGGGTTAACCGTTGAACCATAGCGATCAACTGGACCGAATCCAGATCGAAAACAGATCTCGCCTCCGGATGATTCCCAAACCTCTGATGATCCCCTGTCAAACACAGGACATTTTCAATACCCAGGGCCGCGGCTCCTAAAAGATCACTCTGGATGGCGATCCGGTTCCGGTCGCGGCATGTCATCTGAATTATTGGTTCCAATCCTTCTTCAAGCGCTATCTTGGCAGCCGCAATGCTTGAAAGCCGGACAATAGCGGTTTGATTGTCCGTAATATTGACACCATCAACACCCTTGTGAAAATGTACAGCTTTCCTGCGAATGATATCTCCATCTGCATCCTGGGGTGGCGTCATTTCGGCCGTGACCACAAACTGTCCCATTGTGATCTTTTCTCTAAGTGTCATGTTGTTTCGGCCTCTTACTGAAAAGCGTGGGTGGATCAATCCGTTTCGTGAAGACATTCAACCAGGCAGAAGTCTTCTCCAAGCTCCAGTTGTGAACCTTCACCATATACCTTAAATAAGGAAGTCGACGCAATAATATCGATCTATAATAAATCTTATACCATATACATTTTCGTTCTGGATAGACCTCACACGTCCCCCCTTCGCCTGTTCCTCCACAGGGACCGTTCCGAAGCCGCTTGGGACAGCGTTGGGAGCAAATCCATGCCGTACTGCTCAGGGCACACTCCCCGCACTTTTGGCATCGGAAAAGGGGAATTTTGATCAAATCCTCAAAGAACAGCATAATTCGGGAGATCCGTTTTTCACCTTTACCCCATTCCCTCTTTTCAAGAGTGGCAATCTCGCGCACTTTTTCTCCAGACATAAGCGACCTCTATTTAATTAGATTTTTTGAGAATTATCTATTTGGGAATGAACTGGACAGGCAAGTTCACAGGCCCTGCAAAATTTTTCAACAGCACAAGATGAGTCAATTCCGACAACATCCCCCGCCACTTCTACTAAATTGGCTCTGTTTCTCTGCATCTCCGGTTCACACGAACTGACCATGTAATTTCCACTGCTGAAAGCATTTTCAGGACAAGCAGTAAGACAAGGACCATCACATTTAGCACAGGGAGAAAAATTTAGTACACTTGTTGGTTCCATTACTTTATCCAAAAAAAGTGCTCTGAGACGAATCCTAGGCCCATATTCAGGAGTAATGAGAAGATTATTTTTTCCAATTATTCCCAGACCGGCCAGAAGGGCAGCATCTTTTAGAAAGATGCCCCCCTTTTCTACAGGATAAGGCAGAGATTCAGCATTGATATCATACTTTTCTTTCAGCCATCTTTGTAGTTTTCTGGAGATCTTCATCAATATCCTATTCCCAGGAGTACGTCCTGGAATTGCTTCACTCCACCAGTCCAGTTCAGGTTCATCTGAACGATGTTCTAAAGCAAGTACAAGAACTGTTTTGGCTTTTTCTGGCCACTCAACTCCACTATAGCCATCATAATATGGAGATTTATCGTAAATCCCATAAGATGGGGATTTCTTCAAATCCAGGACGGCGGCCAATCCCGCAAGAGAAGCCCCGAATTCAACCGCTCTTTGTAATATATCCTTGGATATTCTGTTTTGAACCATGGTATTCCTCACGATCTTTCAGGATTGTGATTGAAAATGTATCATTTTACCTAAATTCAGGTAAAGGAGGTATCTCATCAGGGACAAGTAGATCATTATAATCATTTGAATTATATACGTCAACATCCTTAAGATCAATTTACCAGACAAAGCCGTAAAGCCCCTTGCTTTAGCAATGGGGATATAAGGCGCAAATTTTTCTTGCTTTTTGTATCGCAAGTTGCTATACATCATATTGGCCGAAGGACATTCGGTATCAGCCTGTGGAGTGGAGACGTTGGTCGCCACCGGGAAGCAGGAACTCCAAACACGAAAGCCCCTCAGGGTATAAGTTGGAGAATCCCCGTGCTTTAGCGATGGGGAGTTGTCAAAGACCTCGCTGATCTTCTTCAAAAAGGCTCTATAATGGAACATAATGTTTGATGATTTTTATATTCTCGCCCCATCTTATAAATAAGTTTCAGACTTGAATTCAGTATACGCAAACCATCGCTTAGAAAATATCATGAGTGGTCCAAATTTAGCTGAAACGAAAAACTTCTGGCCTTTCCACTACAGTCCTAATGCTTCCTTGAAATACTTCTTATCCAAGTTCGATCCGCTTACCACAACGCAGACTGGTCCGCTCTTTATCTTTACCTTCCCGGCCAAGAGGGCGGATATTCCTGCTGCACCCGCAGGCTCCACAACCAGGTGAAGTTCTTCCAGGCAGTAACGGACTCCCTCGATCAGTTCCTCCTCGGTAAGGAGAATCACTTGCCTGATTCGCTCGGTAGCCACCTCAAATGAGATGTCGCCGGTAAAGCGAGGGGACAGGCTGTCGGCACATGTTGGTTGTGGTATAATCGGCACGGGTTTCTTGGCCTTCAGCGCCTCGGTGAGAGTAGGGGCTGCATAAGACTCCACGCCAATAACCTCTACCTGGGGGCGTGTGTATTTCAAGCCCAGGGCTATGCCTGAGATCAGTCCTCCTCCTCCTACTGGAACCAGGACCGCTTCCAAGTCCGATGGCGCGTCCTCGTCTATCTCCAGACCGATGGTCCCCTGTCCTGCCACCACCCTGGGATCGTCGAAGGGGTGGATTAGAACTAATTCTTCTTTACCTAACTCGGCAGCCTTTTCTTCGCTATCGCCATAATGGGAGCCGTGCCGGAGGATTGTGGCCCCAGCCTTCTTGATCCTCTCGACCTTTACTTGCGGAGCATTGTCTGGGAGGACTATCGTTGCCTTGATCCCAACCAGGGAGGCCGCCAGGGCCAGGGCTGTGCCATGATTTCCAGAGGACGCCGCCACCACACCCTTTTCTCTTTCCTTAGGGGTCAGCATGGTGACTGCATTATTTGCTCCCCGGAACTTAAAAGAACCTCCGGGCTGCAGGGATTCGAGCTTAAGATATACTCTAATGTTCACCTGCCGGGATAGTGGATCTGAGAATATGAACGGTGTCCTGAGGATCTTGTCTTTTATCCTCCTCGCTGCGTCCAATATATCTTGGTGTGTTGGAACCATCATAGCCATAGCCTCCTTTTCGATAATATCTTTGTACTATATCAGTGGAGAGCTCAGCTCCTCTATTGAAATCAATCTGGCTGTGATCAGGATGCTCTTAAATTTGATCTCAACTATCTCCTTAGCGCCTTTGGATCTTAAGGATATTGTTTTTTCGAGCAAACGACAAAGCTCTCTAGGTCTTATGCGATTTTGACTTCCAAACATTTACAGGTAACATATCAAACCATAAATGATGCTGTCAATTAGAAGAGAGTGGCTGTACTCAAAGCCGGAACGAAGCAGTGAACTCTCAGTTACACACCCGCCCCGTAGGCGCGAGTGTCAATCGGCGCAGACTTGGTTGGCGTCATGTTTTACCCCTTCCCGCGGACTACTCAGCAGGATTGACCTCACCAAACACCCCATTGAGGACCTGCCGCAGGCGTGGGAGCACCGACAACTCGCTCTGATCCTCGCTGAAGTACCCCGTGTAGACTGCCACCAGATCGCGATCAGGATTCACCAGGAGTCCCTGTCCGGCCCAGCCCCCCTTATAGACGTCGTTGTTGGTGTAGACCATATCCCACTGGTAGATGTTGTGCTTGGCGATTCCTTGCGCAAGCTCATCAGGCGCACCCCACCGGGCATTGGCCAACAGCTCGGGTCGGCCGCCATTCTTGAGCGTCTCGATGTGTTGGTCGGAGATGATCTTCTTATCGGTGACGACCGAGTAGCTCGGTGTGAACAGCAGGCCGAACCGAGCAACGTCACGGAGTCTGCCGAGGAAGCCGCCCGCAAACATCGGGACGCCGTAGCGGGGCGCCAGAAAGGCCGCGTCGCTCTCGGTACCGATCCGCGTCCAGATCTCGCGTGAAAACGCATCCTGAAAGGGCATCCCCGTTAGCTTTTCCACAAGCCAACCCAGGATGTAGGTGTTTATCGAGCCGTACTCGAAGGAGGTTCCCTGCTTGGCGTATCTGCCCACCTTGAGTCCAGCGATGTACTCGTAGGGGTTGTCGGCGGACTCATCGTCATAGTGGGCTTCACCGGTCGTCTCCATGAGGCGGTAATAGCAGGATGTTGTGTCGTAGTACTCCTCCGAGCAATCGACGCCGGTAGCCATATCCAGGATGTTCCTGACGGTAATCCCTGCATACGAGGACTGAGACAGCTCTGGGATATATGTCTCGATACTCTTGTCGATCTCCACTTGCCCCCGATGCTCGAGGATACTCACCACCGCAGAAACCAGCACCTTGGTCACCGACCAGAAGATGGGTCTCTCATAGGGTTCCATCCGCGGATAGTCTTCAAACACGACCTTGCCCCGGTGCATGATGACCACGCCCATGCAGGTCGACAGATCGCTGTTCAGGAAGTCGGCAAACCGTACCTTCCCATTTGGTGTATCCACCTTGTGGTCGGCGATCTCAGACATCGGATGGCGCTCGAGCTCCCGGACAGGTCCGGCGCGGTACACATTGACCGTCGGAAAGATGCGGTTGAGGTTCTTGTTGTTCCAGGCCATGTCCTGGCCATTGACGTTCCACCACGAGGTGTTCTTCGGCAGCTTCTCGATCTGGTGACGAACCTCGTCGACGGTTGCAGCCGACTCGAACCGCTCGAATTCATCGGCCACGAGCACCGTCCCCGGGCCTGGAGCTTGCTCAGTCGTCGTGCACCCCGCCACCAGCAGGGCCAGCGCCAGACAGCAATACGTGATAAGTCTGATTGATTTCATTTTTCCCTCCTTTATACAGTTTTCCTTAAGGATGAGAATAATATAATACCATTGCAGAAGAATGCAATATCACATAAGGGTATGCGGGAAAGGGGGAGAGAGCGGCCAGTTAAGAAAATTAGGAATTACTGAGTCACTGATTATTGATTTTTCATTTATCCCTTGATTTAACAATCTTTCTAAGCTCCGCTTTCAGTTTTTCCTCAAGGGGCTTAGGGGTGTGATTTTCCAGGATATGTCTTGCTTTCTCGTTGGCTTTTATTCCTAAGTCTTTTTTGCCCTCTTCTTCCCATTTTTCATAAGGAACTCTCGAAATCAATTCTGAATACCAATTTTCCTTAAAGTGTTTTAGAGTATGTTCACTTGTAAGATATTCTCCTCCAGGACCAATCTTATCGATTAAATCAAGAGCCATAGTTTCCTCATTGATTTCAAATCCCTGAGTAATTCGTCTAACCATCCCTATGACTTCATTGGATACAATGATTTGTTCAAAAGAAGTCGTCAGACCACTATCGATATAACCCACATCATGAACAAGATTCCCTCCACTAAGTGAAGATAATAATATCCGTAATGCTCCTTCTAAAGATGCTTGCTGGTCGTATAGACTGGAATCAGAACATCCTGCAAAGCTAAACATAGGCAGCCGATAATACCTCGCCATATCAGTAAAAGCAGCTGACGCCAGCATAAACTCCGATGAAGCATAACATGCAATAGAAGTGGCCATATCCATTGCTATAATGCCTCCTCCATAAATAAAAGGAGTTCCTTCATTGATGAGATTAGCAAGTACGTAGCCAGCAAGAATCTCTGCATTTCCCTGAATAAGACCTCCTGCAATAGTGACGGGTCCTGTTGCTCCTGTAATCAAACAAGGGGTAAAAACAACAGGAAGATACTTTTCTGCCATAAGCATGAGTTTTTGAGTAGCTTCCTCAGCAAGCTGCAAGGGAGAAATAGGCTCTGTGTAAAGGGCGATGAAGGGGCTGTTTTTGAGCCTTTCTTTTCCACCTGCAACAACCTCGGCCATTTCGACTATCGTCTTCAGATTTTCGAGATCCCAAGCTGTAAAAACTATGGGTTTTTCTGAATAATTCACCATCGCTTCAAAGTGGTAAATGTCTGATATTTTGGAATTCACATCACTTGCAATCCCAGAGCACATCAAAAAACTCATCTCATCAAGATAGTCCACAACCTTTGAGACATTCTCGACATCCTTCAGGACAGTGATTCTTCTTTCGCCTGTATAGAGATCAACAATATTGGGAGTATCAGATCCTGTCCCAAAATAGACATTGTTTTCCTCAAGAAACATCGCAGGATTCCCGTTCCTATCACTCAGAGTTATCCTAGGAGGTGTATTTCGCAGAGCCCACTCTACTAGATTTTCTGGTATTCTGACCCTCTCCCCTTCAATATAACAACCACCTTTTTTGAATATCTCAACAGCTTTGGGTTCTTTTACTGCTACGCCAGTTCTTCTTAAAACCTCAAGGGTAGAAAGATGAATTAACTCAAGCTTTTCCCTGGATAGGATATTAAGCCTTGGAATATTAAGTCTGTACTTATCCTTCATTTATTTTCTCCTTTCTAATTGGCTATTTGGCTTTGTTCCGATGTTACTTGATATAATGAGATGCATTACTAATACATATGCCGGATATGGTTTTAAAATTCTTCCATTTCTGTGTTTACTGTTCTACAAACATCGGTTTTGAGTTTATACCGTAATCCGTCTTGCGTCTTACTTTTTACGCTGTTTTCGGAGTCACTATGCAACTGAGTAACAGAATTATCGGATCTTTTATTTTTTCAGTAGATCTTTTACTAGGTCTATGGCCGATGCTGCATCTGGAGCATAACCATCCGCTTTTATTTCTTCAGCATAAGAATGTGTAATAGGTGCTCCTCCGATTATCACTCTTACATCTTGCTTCAGATTCGCATTCTCTACGGCTTCAATAACTTCTTTCATGTATGTCATAGTGGTGGTTAAAAGTGCTGACATCCCTAAAATATCTGCTCGCTCTTTTTCAACGAATTCTAAAAATTTTTCTTTAGAAACATCCACACCAAGATCTGTGACCTCAAAGCCTGCCCCTTCCAAGAGCATCGCTACTATCCTCTTGCCAATATCATGCAAATCGCCTTTTACTGTCCCTATGACTACTTTTCCCTTGGATTCAACATTTGCTTTAGCTAATAGGGGCTTTATGAGCTCCATACCTGCCTTCATTGCTTTTGCTGAGATCAATACTTCTGGAATAAAAACTTCATTGTTTTTAAATTTTTCGCCAATGACATCCATTCCAGCAACCAAACCGTTGTTTAAAATTTCTCCTACCGAAATGTTCTGTGTAAGGGCCTTCTCAGTTAGGGCATGTACTGAATTCGAGTCGCCTTTTTCTACTCCAATCGCTATTTCTTCTAAAATATCCACATCTCCCTCCTCTGGGGAAAAAAAATTTTAACATCTATGATCAATTTTATATTTCAAAATGAATTGGGGAGATAATTATATCAAATTTATTTCCATACTTCTTTATAGACTCGGATAAAATTTTCTCCCAAGATTTTTTTTATATCCTTCTCTGAATACCCTCTTGAAATTAGACCCTTTGTAAAATTAGGAGCCTTAGTCACATCTTCTAGATTTTTGGGATAAATCCAAGGCGGCATGGGATAGGTTTCGGGATCATAACCCCAGTATTTGTAATCTTCAACAGAACACTGTGAGAAATCTAATCCGATGCCGAGATGATCCGTACCCACAAGATTAGCAATATAATCGACATGATCCAGAAGATCATCAAGAGTCGGCTCTTTCTTTTTGACAAAACCTAGAAATGGAAAAGCATTGATGCCGATCACCCCTCTTTTTTTAGCAAGAGCCTTGATCTGATCATCCTTGATATTTCTCTTGCTCTGGAGGACACTCCAGGCATTTGAATGGGTGAACAAGACGGGATCTTCAGAGACCTCCAAAGCATCCATAGACGTTCTGTATCCCACATGCGAAAGGTCAACGACCATCCCTACTTTATTCATCCTCTTGACCATATTTATTCCAAACTTGGATAGACCTGAATCCGTGATCTCGGTACACCCGTCACCAACCATATTCTTTTCATTGTAGGTCAGCTGAATGACCCTTACACCTAATTGGTAAAAAACATCAATCAGCCTTAGATCATATTCTACGGGCCTTGAATTCTGGAAATGAAAACCGATTCCTACCTTCCCTTCTTTTTTCGCCTTATAAATGTCCTCGACTTGGGTTACAAAAAGCATCTTGTCATCTTTCTCAAATCTATCGTAAAACGCGGCGATCTCGTTAATAGCACCGCGAAAGTCGTGATTAGAGGCAACAGTACTCATGGACAGTGTAATACCACCTTTACGGACACTGTCCAGGTAGTCATCAGTCACGGCAGGAAAAACAAAAGGACAGGTGTGATTAATCACAATGGAAGAAAAATGAATGGCTGGCTTTCTGTTTGATTCTGAAAATGCCGCTCTTTTCGTAGAGCCGGTTCCAAGACCTGTACCTGAGTTATTAGAAAACTCGGAGATTTTAGGTCGTTTTTTTAGTTCCTCAGAGAAAACCTTCTGGCCCCCAACCAAGACAAGGGAACCTAACGCAGCCTTCTTTAAAAAGTCACGTCTTGAAAAATCGATAATTGTTTTATTCAAGTTGTCCCTCCATTTTAAATTAGTGGTTTTCACCATGACTAGATCAATAATCCTCCAACTCTTTATACTTACCTCAAGAAAACATATGAAAGTAACATCAGGATGTCAAGCATTAACATATACTAATGAAAAATCGTCCAAATTATTAAACAAAATACGTTTAACCGCAAAGATAGGAGACGTTATTATTATCTAAATGTCCAATCGAAAGTTTTCGAGATTTAATATCATAATTTTTGCTTCAAAAGAAATAATTGTAGTCTCTAATCAAAAACTGAATGGATGAATATATAACACGAAAAACAGCAAGGTCAAGGGCTGAAAAAAGAGACAATTTGCTAAAAACACAAAGAAAACAGCTATTTTGCTGGAACATTAAGTTAGGTGCTTACTTTTTAAATTTATCAGAATACTTTGATGTTGAAGACAAATTCCAAGAGCCAGTTGATTCCCACAAATAGGATAGATGAAATAGAAATTGGTAGCGGGGGTTGGATTTGAACCAACGACCTCCGGGTTATGAGCCCGACGAACTACCAAACTGTCCTCCCCTATTTCAGGGGTAGAAGACAGCCAAAACAATAGCACCGTTAGTCAGAATTAGGCGGGATTAGTCAAAATCTGTTACATAAAGGAGTGTAAAAAAAGAGATGGTTTTCCTCCCTATGAATAGGTGTTGATTCAAAATAATTTTTCATTAAAACCACATGGCTGTTTTTGCTTCTAGAGCGAGATCATTCAAAGTGGCAGCACCGACGATTTTAACCCCAGGGATCAAATCGACTTTTTCCCACCCTAGCATCTGTTTAGAAGCTTCACATACCAAAATTTCAATCCCCAAATCAAGAGTCTTTTGGATCATTTCAAAAAGGGATGGAAAAGAACCTATTTTTATTTTTTCTGCAGCACCGGGTTTTAATATTCTCAATCCCTGACCTAAATAATAGACCTTGGCCTCAATGTCCATGGCCTTGGCTGTTTGGGCCAGAATGAGTGGTGAATATTGCCTCTCCGGGTCATCGCTAGTTTGAACATATAGTATTGAATCGCCTTCCATTGTTTCCTCCTATTTTGATTTTTTAATTAAAAATCTTATATGGTCCTCTTTTTTCTCAAATTTGACTATTTCATGACCTGTTCTCTTTGCATATCTCTTAATATCTTCTTCAGCAGCAGGATCATCAGCCAGAACCTCTAATATTTCTCCTGGCTCAATACTGTTCATATGCTCGCTGGTTTGAATTACAGGCACCGGGCAATATAGTCCCACACAATCCAACGTCTCAATGGGCTTCAGATTTGATGTATTTTCTGTCATATATCTACAATTCCCATAGAATCAGTATATAATATTATTGTCTCAAAGGAAGTCCTTTTTGTCAATACTGAGTTTCATAATATTATTCAAATCTTTTTTTTATTGCAAAATAAAAAACTATGGAGTTTACTAGAATTAATAGGAGTTATTTCCCCTCAAGAAGTTGCGCAAGTTAGTTGTGGACTTTGCTCTTTTTAGCGGTAGACCTACCAACTTTTTGTGCTATGCCTTTTCCTTCTTTCGTTTATTTCTCCAATTCTTTTGTTCAGACAAGCCTTTCTGGGTTAAGGACTAACCGCCTCACTAGAGAGACGAATAAAATAGAATTCTCCCCGTGTGGACACGGTGTGGACAAAATGACCCAAAATGACCCAGTTTAAGTGACTCAGGCTAAAAATAAAAAGTAAGAAAAGAGCTGAGATATCAGGGGCAAAAAGGAAGAAAAAGATGGTAGCGGGGGTTGGATTTGAACCAACGACCTCCGGGTTATGAGCCCGACGAGCTACCAGACTGCTCTACCCCGCAGTTTCAGCCATATTATAGCAAAATTCTGCTATTTGTCAAAAAAAGGAACAAAATGTTTTTTACGCCACATTTAAAATGTTTTTTCTCTTGACATTAACTCGGTGCAAAAAATATAATTAAAACCTCAAAAAATGGGCTATTTCCTCTTTTTCTTACTCGCTGTAATGACCGTTGGTGCGGTCCTGGGTATGATTATTTCCAAAAACCAGGCTTACAATGCGATTTTCCTGATCCTTGCCTTTGCCTGCATGGGAGGTCTCTTTGCTCTTCTCGAGGCACCTTTCATCGCAGTGGTCCAAATCATCATCTATGCGGGCGCTATCATGGTTCTCTTTATCTTCGTGGTTATGATGATCAATGTGCATTCAGGTATTTCAGCTGAAAAAAAGAAATGGATTATTTATCTTTCTCCAGTACTCGCTGTTATCCTTATCATCGAGCTTATTCTCTCAATAAAAGGAGCTTTTAGTCTCCCGGTCTCGACGGAAATAATAAAAGCCGGACCTACTGATCTTGGCCGCCTCCTTTTTACTAAGTATCTTTATCATTTTGAGATTACTTCAATCTTGATTATAGCCGCCTTAGTCGGTGCTATTGTATTAGTTAAGAAAAAAGAAAAAAAATGATTCCTGCAAATTATTTCTTAATCTTGAGCGTCGTTCTATTTGTTCTGGGCGCCATCGCTTTTTTTATAAAAAGAGATCTCATCACAATGTTTATGTCCGTAGAGATTATGCTCAATGCAGCCAATCTAGCTTTTATAACCTTTGCAAGATCAGCAAGTTCCCCAGATGGACAGATCATTGTCTTTTTTATCATTACTGTTGCGGCTGCTGAGGCGGCTGTTGGACTGGCTATCATTCTTCTTATTTTCAGGCAAAAAAAGACAATCAAATCCGAAGATATGAAATTAATGAAAGGATAAAATGACCGAGATATTCTGGCTTATCCCATTTATACCAGCGGCAAGTACTCTTATCCTGGCAGTCTTTGGAAAAAAACTTCCCAAAAAATATGTCTCCTTCCAGGCCTGTTTTGCAGTCTTTGCCTCTTTTGTTATTTCGGCTATCTCAGTTGTGGGACTTCTTCAAACATCTCACGGAAACTACCCGTTGATCAAAAATCTTTTCTCCTGGATTCAGGCAGGAAGCTTCCAGGTCAACCTTTCTCTCATGTTTGATCCCTTATCTGCTATCATGGCTCTGGTCGTGAGCGGAGTAGGCTTTATCATTCATGTTTATTCGATTGGATATATGGCAGATGATGAAGGCTACACCCGTTATTTCACTTATTTAAACCTCTTCACTTTTTCCATGCTGATACTTGTTATGGCTTCAAACTTAGTCTTGATGTTTGTCGGGTGGGAAGGAGTCGGGCTTTGTTCTTATTTATTGATCGGTTTCTGGTTTGAAAAACACTCGGCTGCAAATGCAGGCAAAAAAGCTTTCATTGTTAACCGGATAGGTGATACAGCCTTCCTCCTGGGCATTCTCTTCATTATTATTCATATAGGAAGCGGAGAGTTTACAGCTATTAACGAAGCCATCTCAGGAGGAGCTATCTCAGCTGGCCTGGCCACTTTGATCGCTATTCTTCTGTTTGTAGGAGCAACAGGAAAATCTGCTCAAATTCCCCTTTATGTCTGGCTTCCTGATGCCATGGAAGGCCCTACCCCTGTTAGCGCGCTAATCCACGCTGCCACCATGGTTACAGCTGGAGTCTATATGGTCTGCAGGATGAATCTTCTCTATACTCTATCCGAAACTGCAGGTCAGGTAGTAGCACTTGTGGGTGCGATCACAGCTGTCTATGCGGCCACAATGGCTTTAACCCAGAATGACATAAAAAGAGTTTTAGCCTACTCTACGATATCTCAAATAGGATTCATGTTCATAGGCTGTGGTGTCGGCGCCTACGCAGCAGGTATGTTTCACTTGGTTACACATGCCTTCTTCAAGAGCCTCCTATTTCTGGCTGCTGGAAGTATCATGCATGCGCTGTCTGGTGAAATAAACATGAAAAAAATGGGAGGGCTGCGAAAATATCTTCCTCTCACCTATCCTACCTTTCTCATCGGTGCGATTGCCATCGCTGGTGTTCCGTTTTTTTCTGGCTTTTTCTCAAAAGATGCTATCCTCACCAAGGCATTCGCTCAAGGTCAGTATTCAGCATTTTATTATTTTATTTGGGGGCTGGGAATTATGGGAGCAGTGCTTACAGCCTTTTATATGTTCCGCCTTGTTTTCCTGACTTTCCATGGGGAGGAACGCCTGGATCCTGAAGTAAAAAAGCACATCCATGAATCCCCCAAAGTCATGACCATACCTCTGGTCATTCTAGCTTTCTTCTCTGTTGGCGCAGGATATATCGGACTTCCTGTTGTCCTGGGAAAGAAGCTCAACTTTTTCGGCAAATTCCTGGAGCCTGTAATAAAAGAGGTTCAGGAAATTCATCTTAGTATACAAACAGAGTGGATGCTTATAGCGATTGCATCCGTCGTAGCTTTTTTAGGAATTTTCATTGCTTATGTTTTCTACATCAAATCCCCGTTGATTCCACGCAATCTGGCCACCAGATTTCCCGGAATCTATAAACTCATGTTTAACAAATACTATGTGGATGAGATCTATAATGCAGTCTTCGTGAAGCCCACGATTAAAGGTTCGGAGATTATATATAATAATTTTGATTTAAAAGTCATCGACGGAGGTGTCAACGGGGCGGCAACAGCCACCGGCTTTGCGGGAAAAATCCTAAGTTATTTCCAGAGTGGCTTGATTAAAGATTACGCCCTTATTTTTCTTTTAGGAGTAATTATCTTTTTAGCTTATCTATTGTTTTAAAAAATGAATTTACCAATATTGAGTCTAATTACTTTCCTCCCTCTTGCAGGAGCCGTTCTGCTCATTTTCATTCACCGCGACAGGAAAA
>DRHQ01000015.1 GCA_011049545.1 Candidatus Aminicenantota bacterium
ACATTGTCCAGGGAAAAAAGCTTTGTTTCTATTTCAGGCTCTTTCTCATAAACATCCAAACCTGCTCCCCAAATCTGACCTTTTTCCAGCGCCTTTGCCAGTGCTTTCTCATCCACGATTGGTCCTCGAGCGGCATTGATGAGAATAGCGTTTTTTCTTATTAACTTTATTTTTTCTCTGGAAATCAGATGAAACGTCTGAGGATTGAGGGAAGCATGGATAGTGATTATGTCCGCAGTTGATAAAAGTTTGTTTATGGGAAGAGCGGATGCTTTGTATTTTTCCTCCTCCTCTTGAGTTAGTCTATGTGGATCAGAATACACGATTTCCATGCTGAAAGCCTGAGCCCTCAAGGCGACTGCCTTGCCTATCCGGCCCATGCCTATAATCCCGAGGCGTTTCCCAGTGATTTCCTTCCCTAGAAAAAGATCCAGCTCCCAGCCCTTGAATTTCTTGCGCCGTGTATATTGATCAGCTTGAGGGATTTTTCGGGCAACAGCCATAATAAGGGCCCAGGTTAGGTCGGCCGTTGTTTCTGTCAAAACTCCAGGAGTATTGGTGACAAGAATCCCTTTTTTCTTGGCTTCGCTGGTGTCTATGTTGTTATAGCCCACGGCACAGTTAGCAATGATTTTTAAGGAGGATGCAGAATTGATGACTTCTTTATCGATATCATCCACAAGAAGTGAGAGAAGTCCTTCCTTCCCCTGGACTTTTTTTATGATTTCCTCTTTTGTCAGGTTTCTTTTTGTAGCACCTATTTCGTAATCTGTGTGCTCCTTAAGATAATCAAGAGCCTCGGGCAGGATTTTCCTTGTTATTAATATCTTTGGCTTCATGTCGCTTCTCCTGATTTTTCATGAAGTTTGCCCATCGCTTCTGGTCAATCAAGATAACAGAAAAGCAAACAGAGGGTCAAATGGTTTGGTAAATCAAGCCATCCGAATAATTAAAAGGTGGGCTTGATAAATCAAGCCCCTACAAATTATTGAAAGGACAAAATGGTATGTTTGATGAATTAAGCGCCAGCAATTTATTTTTAAGATCAGGTTATTTATAAATTTTAAAAGGTGGGTTTGGTAAATCAAGCCCCTACAAAGACAACCCAAATCCATATGAATAATTAAAAGGTGGGCTTGATAAATCAAGCCCCTACAAAAAAACCTTTAATTCAATTAGAATAAAAGCATGAAAAAGAAAAATTTGCCTCTAAAAGAAATCTTTCTCGAGGATGAAAGATTCCGTATTTCCTATTATTTTTCCCTGGAAAAACTGATTCTTTCTCTCCAGGAGGTGGGCCTCCTCAACCCCCCTCTTGTCGCATTGCGGGATAAGCGCTTTATTCTTGTATCGGGGTGGAAAAGAGTCCTTGCTTGCATCAAGCTGGGTCTTTCTTCTCTTCCGGTCTTTGTGATCGAAGAAAAGGCCGAGCTTAAGACCTTTTTGGCGGCATTTTATGAAAACTTGGCCACAAGGGAATTTAGCCTTCTCGAAAAAGCAGAAATACTGAGTAGGTTGAAAAGATTTGGAGAGGATGAAAAGAAGATCGTTCAGCACTACCTGCCTCTCCTTGATATCCCCTCAACCTTATCCAATCTTGAATCATATTTGGCTTTTTCTCAGCTCGAATCAGAAGTGAAAAGAATCATTCATCAGAAAAATATGTCTTTCTCTTCGGTTAAAATCTTTTCTGGATTTACTCCCCAGGAGAGGAAATCACTCTTGCCTTTGCTTTTGCCTTCTGGTCAAAATAAAATGAAGGAAATCCTCGAGGACCTGAAGGAAATATCAAGGAGAAATGATATCCCTGTCAAAAAAATACTATCATCGAAAGAAACTCTGGATATTATGGGATCTGAAAAATTATCTCCCCTTCAAAAGACAGATAAAATGCGTCTCATATTAATGAAAAAGCGGGATCCCGCACTTTCCTCACGGAAAGAATCTTTTGATTCTTTGCTGAAGAAACTCCGGTTGCCCAAGAATATCATGGTTAAGCCTTCACCATTTTTTGAGGAAGAAAATTTTTTGGTGAATTTTTCTTTCGGAAATCACAAGGAATTGAAAACTATCCTCGTCAAGCTTCAAGAATTAGCCGCAAAACAAGAATTTGCAGGGATATTTAAATTTAAATAACCCCCTGGATTATTCATAAATTATGCCGACACCAATATTTTTAAATAATAAAGGATAATTATCGATGAGCAAATCGCAATACTTTCCTAAAAAAGTTTATGTGGAAAAAAGGAGTTTAGATTTTCCTCTAACGAAAAGGATCTTGAAGAATGTGGGCCCGGTCCCTAGAGAAATCATCGATGATCCTCAAGAGGTGATTGAAGACATAAAAGCTTCAAAGGATGTGATGGGTGCGGGAAAAAAGTATCTTTTAATCACCCGTCAAAGAGGAGAATTCGTCAAACCCTGCCCCTGCACTCCTCGCTACCTTGGATGCAATTATTTTATCATCAACATAGATCTTAATTGTCCTCTCGACTGCACCTACTGTATTCTTCAACATTATTTAACAAATCCCTTAATTACAGTCCACGTCAACCGGGAAGATTTATGGAGACAGCTTGATATTCTTTTACACAGGAAAAGACACCGGACAGTTCGCATAGGAACAGGTGAGCTTGGAGATTCGTTGGCCCTGGACCATTTAACTGAAAATTCCATAGATTTAGTTTCCTACTTCAGGAAAAAAAGAAATGTCATCTTTGAGCTAAAGACAAAAACTGTAAATATAAAAAATATTCTAAGAATAGAACCGGCTCCTAATGTTGTCGTTGCCTGGTCTCTTAATTCTCTGAGAATTGCCAAAGAGGAAGAAAAGGGGGCTCCATCTGTCGAAGAAAGAATAGAGGCAGCCAGGAGAGTTTCGGAAAGAGGATTTCGTACCGGTTTTCATTTTGACCCCATAATTCATCATCCGGACTGGGAAGAAGGATACGAGGAAGTAATTAAGATATTACTTAAAACCGTCGATTCGGCTAGGATTGCTTGGATAAGTCTCGGGAGTTTTAGATTCCCCGCCTCTCTAAAAGCTATTATCGAAGAGAGATTTCCTAAGACGAAGATTATCTACGATGAATTCATAAAGGGAAAAGACGGAAAACTCCGCTATTTCAAGCCCTTTCGTTTAGAGCTTTACAAAAAGATTGTTGGCTTTATTAGGGAATGGGGCGGGAAGGAGATTCCCCTTTATTTTTGCATGGAAAGTGAAGGTATTTGGCGTGAAGCTATGGGATGGATACCGAAGGGAGAGGAAAACCTTGAGGCGTATCTTTCCTCTCCCCTTGGTTAATCAATCCTTTCTGTTTTAACCTCAGTAATGATGCCTACTATCTCAACGCCAGCTGCTTTAAGAATCTCGACTACGTCTACGATATTTCCGTATTCCAATTCCCCATCCGCTCTTAAGTAGAGCCTTTTATCAGACGCTGTCATGAAAGCTTCTTCTATCATAGTTTGAAGATTATCCAGTGTTATCTGATCTGGGCCTATATACATTTTGCCGTCTTTCCTGATGGAGAGAACCACTTCCGGATTTTCAGGCATGTTTATAGTGTTAAGAGCAACAGGCAGTCTTACGTCAACTCCTTTTTGGATGAGAGGTGTTACTACCATGAAAATGATGAGCAGAACAAGCAGGACATCACAGAGAGGAACAACATTAGGTTCAGAACTTACTTCGTCTTCTTTTGAAACCATCATTGACATCTTATGCCTCTTTATTTAAAATTTTCTTGATTTGACCTTATTATTCAGATTTATCTTGTGTCCTTCTGATGAAAAAATCTACAATTTCAGAACTGGTGTTTGCCATTTCAGCACCGTAGATATCGATTCTTGTCCGCAAGAAACTGTACAACCAAAGTGCGAGAATAGCCACACCTATTCCAAAGGCGGTTGTCACCAGAGCTTCTGCAATACCTCCAGCAACAGCACCGATTCCTCCTGAGCCTGTCTGAGCCATACCACGGAATGCGTTCATGATTCCCGCAATTGTTCCGAATAGACCGATAAAAGGAGAAGACGTAGCTATTGTTGCTATCGTATTCAAACCTCTATTCAGTTCCTGGGTGAAAATTGTAGCAGCTCTTGCACAACCTCTTTGAGCTGTTTCAATCTGCTCTTCAACGCTGAGGTTATACTGTTTTCCTTCTAAGAATTCCTTAATGCCTGCAGCAGTCACCCGTGCCAAATGGCTTCCCTGGTTTTCTTTCGAGGAAGAAAGTTTCAAGGCTTCTTGGATTTGGCCTCTTTTCAACATCCCTGCAAGTTGGGGTGCAACCTTCTTTGATTTTGATCCGGCTTTGTAGAAAACCAACTGTCTCTCGATGAAGAGATAGAATGAAACGATTGAAAGAAACATCAGTAGGATCGCAACTCCTTTGGCTAAAGGTGCCATCAAACCCCACATTTCAACTAATGTCCACTCCATTTTACGTACCTCCTTTTCTAAGATGGAAAGTCATCTTAAGAGTATCTTATTTTAATCTAAATGTAACAGTAACGGTAAAAATAACGCCTCTTGGGCGGCCGTTGATAATCATTGGTTCATAGACCCACTGACGGACAGCATCGACAGCTGACTGATCGAGAAGTGGGATGGATCTAAGAATCTTTACATTTGCTACTCTTCCGTAAATATCAGTCACAGCCTCGATAATTACTACCCCTTCGACTCTTGCCTGGCGGGCAATTTCAGGATAGATGGGCCTGACTTCCTTGATTAATTTAGGCGGTTTAATCTGTCCGACTGCTCTTATAGGGGCTTCGACTGCACCGACAACACCGCCGAGGATACCGCCGACGACTCCACCGAGCACACCGCCGACGACTCCGCCTTCCACTCCGCCTTCCACTCCGCCTTCGATACCAATATCGCTGAGTTCTTCTTCAGCGATTTCTTCGGGGATTTCGACAGGAGCGACGAGTTTACCAGGTTCGACCGTGGTTTGAGCTTGGACAGGTCTGATACGGGTTCTTTTTTTCGCGGCTTTGCGTTTTTTTGCTGGGGGAGGAGGTGGAGGAGGGGGAGGAGGCGGTGGAGCAAGAAAAGCGCTGTAAATTTCTACTGAGGGCAGATTTTGAGTGCTAAGAAGGGGAATAATAACTATAGCAGCAACGAGAAAAACATGAACAAGAATAGCGACAGGAAGAGCGATGGCTCTTTTCAAGCCTCCTCTTTCTGCGATAATAAAAGAGTCTTTGAAAAGAGAAGAGAATTCTTCTTTAGGTTTTTCTTTTGGCTTAATTTCTTCAGCCATTTTTTTACCTCAGCTTATAGATATTTTTTATGTCCAAAAAAAAATTATAAATCAAAAAAACAATTTTGACAAGCCTAAAATAATCATTTTCCCATGCCTTTTTTTGGCTTGAATATTTTATTCCAGTAGTGAAGGAGCGGACAGGATTGATAGATGGAAGAGTAAGTTCCTGTGACAACACCAATAATCATGGTAAAAGCAAAATCATTTATAACCTCGCCACCAAATAGAAAAAGAGCTAATACGGTCAAGAAAGTAGTTCCTGAAGTGATTACAGTCCGGCTTAAGGTCTGGTTAATACTTGTATCAAGAATTCTTTCAAACTCATGTTTCCTCAAAATTCTTAAATTATCCCTGACTCTGACGAAGATGACAATCGTATCGTTCAGCGAGTATCCGACTATGGTTAGCATCGCAGCTATAACTGGAAGGTTTATTTCTCTGTTGGTTAAAGAGAAGATGCTTAGAGTGATTAAGACATCGTGAGCTAAGGTCAAGATGGCGGCAACTCCGTAGGCAAGCTTGAAACGGACGCCTATGTAGATAAGCATTCCGATAAGGGCCCATATTACAGCCTGTGTGGCTTTTTTTCTAAGGTCATGCCCGACCTGAGGGCCGACTGTTTCCTTGCTGAGAACAGCCAAGCTGCCAAGAAATGTTTTGTCCTCAAGGGCGTCAATAATCTCCTGGCTTATTCCTCTCTCTTGTTGAAGCTGGGCATAATCTTGAATAATGCCTTCTGAAATTCTGGAAGAAAGGATATTTTGAGCGATGGCCGATGCTTCTTCGGGGGAAACAGCTTCAAGAATGAGAGTTAATCCCCTCTCACCAATAGTATTCAAATCTTTAAGACCCTTTTCAAGAGCTGCTTTGTCTTCCTGTAGTCTTAAAGCTTCTATTACTTTATTCCCGATGATTTCATGGGCTTCTATTTCTTCTTCCTGGCTCTTTCCTGTAGTTAGTAA
>DRHQ01000016.1 GCA_011049545.1 Candidatus Aminicenantota bacterium
CACAGCTCGAAAATCTATAATAAATGAGCGGAGAAAGTTGGCCCTTTCATCAAAGATAAGTATTTTGTTCCCATTATAATCCTGTACATATATTTTTCCCTTTTCAGTAACGGCCATTCCAGAAATTCGGGACACTTCTTTAGGTCCATTTCCTTTTTCTACTACTATCCATTTTAAAAACTTTCCATTTTTGTCAAACTTATGAATCCTGTAGTTTCTCCTGTCTAATACATAAATATTTTCTTGTGAATCTAAAGCAATATTCTCAATTCCTGCAAACACATATCTTTCATCTCCGCTTTCTGCTCCGACACTAAATTCTTTTATTAATATAAACTCTTTTGATTGAGTCTCCTTTAAGCATCCGAAGAATAAATAACTTAATGTCAAAAACCAAAAAACAGCTGATAGAAAGAATATTTTTCTCATATTTTTCTCCTTAAATTTTCTTAAATTGAACTATAAATTATTACGCTTTTTACTAAATAATCGTTTATCCCCAGATTATTTTACTAGGACTCTCTTTTTGAGGCGCTAATTACGCTCTGCTGTCCTTTTCAGAATCGGGAGGCCGGAGCTTTAGGGTTTCTGGCTTCCACTCGCCTCAATATCCCTTAGTAATATCTACAAAGTAAGATATATTAATTGCAATATAATATGGATATTGATAAAATATTACTACATTTTTATTGCTATGATGCATGGGATCATTAATTAAAGATATTATATTGGCTATTATGTTTACATCTTATTGCATACTATACAGTTATTATTCGCAATTTATAAACCTATTTTAATAGCTTATTTAAAGGATTGAAAATGGCTAAACCCAAAAGTAAAAAAAATAATAAAATTACACCGTTTTTTGGATCTGGAGTTTTAGCTGATTCTAGTAGGCGAGGCGATGGTAGAAAGATAGATGTCTTAGGAGTATTCACTATTATTTATGCTTGGTCCATTCCATGCACACGCTCATTTAATGCTGTATTAACTATTTTCAATTTGCCAAAAGGGAAAACATCAATAACCATTTCAATTTCTAAAAAAGGATCGCAAAAATTAAGACCATTAGGTCTGCTTAATGTTTTTCCTGAAGAAAGCGGGGACATTATAGTTTTATATGCCGTAAAAAATAAATTTGAAGAAGAGGGATTCCATGAAGTTACATTTTCATTTCGGGATTATCCAGGAGATATCAAACTTCCTTTAGAAGTAGAAAAACGAGAATGGCCTGAATTTACTAAAGCTGAACTAGATTTCGTAAAGCAATTGGGCGACGCTTCTCCATCATTTAGAGTCAATATTCACTGTCTGGGATGTAAACATGTCTATATATTTGAGGAGCAATTAAATCCCGATATTCTTCTTAAGGGTGGGATATATCGTTTTCCAGAAAATAGTATTTTTATCTGCAAGGAATGCAAAAAGGAAATGGACCTTAAAGATATTAGGGGTCAGTTAAGGTCATCCCTTAAAGACACTATTGCCCAGCGAATGGGGAAAAAACCATAATGTTCTCACCCTACCACCGATTTACTAACTGCAATAAACTTGAGAAAATTATTGAGGACTTAAGCACATTAGGCAATGTTGCAGATGATGTAAATAAAGGATATAAAAGGTATCACTTTGCATTAGTTCATAAAATGAAATGCGCCCGAGAACATCTCGATTCAATAATTGAACTAATGTCAAATACACAAGCAGCTGATGCATTCAAACAGACCAGTGATTTTTTATTTCGTGTGAACATGTACTTGGATGGCTTTTTTTTTACATGTGGCAGTGCGATGGATATTTTAGCTCGTGAGGTATTAACATACTTTGCCATCCCACTTCCAAACAGAGTTTATTTTGAAATTGCAAAACAAGAATTATCAAATACTCGCCCAACTGATACTCTTCTAGACAGATTAGATGATCCTAGCTGGCGAGATGAATTTTCATTGTATAGAAATGCATTGACTCATGAGCTTATAATTGCTGGGAGTATTAATATCTCCATCTCAGTTGATGGAGATACAGAGGGCGAAACATTAGTACTACCTTTACCAGATGATCCTCGTGTTGATGTCATGGATAGAACGTTCAGGAATAATCCTGATGCGGAGATATTTTGTAAGCGTCATATTAAACGTCTCCTGAAACTAATCAATATAATTTATGGAGAGATTGCTACAAGGGCAACCGCAAATTCAAGTCTTCCTCTATAGTGTATTGAAAGATTGCAAAGAGGTTCCTATGTGCTGACTGATAAAACTTGCTTTGCTGTATGCTCCTTTTTCAAACCAGGGAAGCCAGGGCTTTGGGGGATTTGGGTTCCATCTGTTTCTTAACTTCTCTGGAAAATTAGCGAGGAAGTAATATTATCTCTTATTTGTTTCATTTAATTGGTGGTAATAGGTTAATGGTCTCCCTTATGAATGATGCATGTATAACTACTGCAAGAGCTAATGGATGCTTTTTTACTTGTTCTTCATAAATTGACTTTATTTTTTCAGTTATAATGTGTTCTTGGCTTACTAAACCTGCAATAAATTGAATTGTCCCTGGACGCCACGCACCTCTATATGTCCTTCCAGATTGAACAAAATAAACAGGGCCACCACTATTTCCTGGGAATACCTCAAAATCAAACAGAAAACATTTAGTTTCCTTAGCAGGAATTATAGGAAAAGATGCTATCTTGCCACTTCTTAATATTGGAAATCCTGCTGGGTTTGCTTCTGCAGAAAATGGAAAACCAAGACAGAAAAGTTCATCTCCTGGATGTATTTCAAATTTTTCGAATACCTCATCATCACTAAGCATGCTTATAGGTAAAAGAGCTATGTCAATATTTTCTGGTAAAGTAACGTACATTGCAGAAACATCAACCTCTGGATGTTTCACCCAAATGTCTTTATTTTGCTTACGTATAGGTATCGACCAAGAAATTTTTTTGAATGATTTCTTGGTTTTTTTTCTTAAAAAAAGTGTAGCTTTTTCCCCTTTCATATTTTCGAGAACATGAGTTGCAGTAATTAATACATAATAAGCTCTATCAGGTACTTTTTTTAACGGTTTCCCTAATATAAAAGCAGTACCAATTGAATTATCTCCTTGTAGTTTAAAAGTAGACCTCATTAGAATAGTATTTAGCTCAAAATTATCTTTTGCCATCATTAAACCCCCAATAAATAAGAAATATAAGATTAGAATGAGCGTCATTTTAGTAAATTTAATATTCTGTCTGAACATCTTAAAACTCCCATTTTGATTCT
Source organism: Candidatus Aminicenantota bacterium (assembly GCA_011049545.1). Taxonomy (GTDB): domain Bacteria; phylum Acidobacteriota; class Aminicenantia; order Aminicenantales; family Aminicenantaceae; genus SOIV01. The sequence continues at coordinate 3,264 of DRHQ01000016.1, forward strand.
ATTCTGATAATTTTTCACATGCTCTGTCAGTAATCCTTATAAAAAAACCCCCTGCTGTATTTTCTTGAGTAATATAGCCTAATCTCTGTAATTCTTTTAAAGTAATGCCTAATTCCAAATCTCCTTTATTTGGATATTGACCTTGATATACTATCAATATCGCACTTCTATGGTCTCCATAATGGTCTCGCTGAATTAGATGCTGGAGAACAACCCTATATTCTTCCTTTAATGGTTTTTTACGTTCTGCCTTTTTTACTTTTGAGGATCCAATATACGTTCTTTCTCTTTTCAACTTTGACATACTATTAATTTTAATAAACATATAAATCACACATCCCGTAAGCAACAAGCAGATAATTAAAATGTAGTAGATGAGTTTAATTTCAAATAGCATAACTAATAGCTTTTTATTAAATAGTATCGGAAAAACTTTTTCATTTAATAAATAAGCAATAGCTAATACGAAGAGTGTTCCTATTACTTGATAAATAATTTTCTTTTTTTTACGCTCCACTATCTTTCCTTTAATGCTAATTTAGACTTTTCCTCTTTTCCTTCTTCCGGCATGAATTTTCTTATGCTTTGACTTCGAGATTACTCGGATATTTTTCTTCGTCGTCTTTCCACGTTCAGCAACTGGCTTTACATGGTGTACTACTTTTCCTTTTGGCGGTTTGCCTTTAGGATAACCTTTTTGTTTTAGAACCTTCTTTAGTTTTGCTGGACTTCTTTCTTTCTTGATTTGAGATTTTGTTGCTTTCGCCATATTTACTCACCCCTTCTTGCTGACAATTTCACAGTGATTTTAAACTATAAACACATGAAAAAGCAAGAATTGGCTCGATAGCTTTTTTAGAAGGACGACGGCGCATAAAAAAAAAGGCGCCAAGACCGAAACCTTGACGCCGCGCCTTGCCAGGCTAATTCAGTTAAGCCGTTTGAATTGATTGGAGATATGGTGATTCAGATAATTTTTTCAGGGCATAGAAAACTTTACCGACCTTGTCCAATCTTCCTATGCTGCCCGAAAATAACTTGGAGGGAGAATTATCCCCATTATTCGAATGAGTATGTGCGGTTCTTTTAATCACTTTTTTGCTAAGCCTGGCGGATTTCGGTATTTAGTGCTGAGGCAGCAGAAAAGTCTTGTTTTTGTTAAAAGTTGGGCATGAATTTCTAATCTGATAACAGGCTTATAAATTTGGGAGTTCATCAATTTAGGTGGAGATTATAACATATCAACTTGAGGTTTCAAAGGTGCAAAAATGACTGGAGGAGGGATGGGCTATGAAGCGAAAAGATACATAAACCAGCCAAAAACAAGAGCTCCCACAACCATGAGGAAAAAGAGAGAAAGAGCGTACTTTATCTGACTTCTTCTCTCTGATCTTCGGATGAGGGCTAAAACGATGCAGACAAAAGCAGCATAAAAAATCATGGAGAGAAGATGGCTTTTTAAAATCATTCTTTTTTTCCGGTTGCGATATCGTAGGCATCCAGGGTGACGAGATAATTCAGAAGTCCTGCACCTGCAATATAGGTAGTGCCGAATTCAAAAGTTGTATTCTTCAAATTTCCTAAACCGAAATAGAGAATTTTAGAAAGAAAGTAGAGGAGGCCATTTCCTATATCAGAAAGAAAAGCAAGAATAGTGAGAGGATTTTCTGTCTGTAAGGAGTAAATTTTTCCTCCCATGAGCAAACCAAGAGCTGCCATGGAATAGATACAGACGAAAAAGATTCCGCCTTTCCAGAATTTTTTTTGAGAAATATGTCCTGCTCCAGGGATAAGCCACCCCAGTGCTACATAGCTTATGAGTTTTATGACTTTGGTATCAATTTTCATTTTGAGTGAAAATAATAAATGAAAAGAGGAACCAAATCAAGGGAAATTTGGAGTATGGGGACGTTTCCCAAAGTGCCATCCTTTTCATATTAGAAATTGGTTGCCTTTATCAATATTTTTTTTAATTAAATAAATGAATTAAAGGGTGGTACTTTGGGAAACGTCCCCATTAATTACCGCAAATAATCAAAATGAGTTTATGCTATACTAATCTGGTTTAAAAAAAGTGCGGGCTTGATAAATCAAGCCCCTACATTAAAAATGCCAGAACTGCCTGAGGTTGAAACCATTGTCCGGAACCTTTCTTCAAAGCTTAAAGGTCTTGAAATTAGCTCAGTTAAAATCATTTATCCTCCTGTCTTGAGGAAGAAGAAGCCTTCCCTTATTAATGACCTCAAGGGAAGGAAGGTCGTAAGTGTTCGTCGCCGCGGGAAAATGCTCCTAATTAACTTTGAGAGAAACCTGAGTCTTCTCATCCACCTTAAAATGACTGGACAGTTGCTTTTTTATCCAAGAGAAGAACCTTTAGATAAGCACACTCATTTCATCCTCTCCTTCAAGGATGAAAACAAAGAACTGCGCTTCAGGGATGTTCGCAAATTCGGTTTCATCTCCTGTATCAGAAATTTAGATATTTCCTGCGCGGATGAGCTTAAAAACCTTGGTCCTGAACCTCTTGAGATAGATTTCCCTCTCTTCAAAAAGCTCTTTCAAGGAAGGAAAGCACGTTTGAAAAGTCTGCTCCTCAACCAAAATTTCATAGCAGGGATTGGCAATATTTATGCTGATGAAATCCTTTTCCAGGCAAAACTCCATCCTTTAACTCCAGCTTCTCATCTTGGCGACGATGATCTGAAGCGGTTATTGAAGGCTATCAGGGATGTTTTAAGAAAAGCTATCGTCCATAAAGGATCCTCAATCCGGTCATTCACGAATGCCGAAGGAAAGAGAGGGAAATTCCAGAACTACCATCAGGTTTACGGGAGGGAGTCTCAATCCTGCTTTATCTGTGGAGAAAAAATTAAGCGTCTCCGTCTTGGAGGAAGAAGCAGTTCCTTCTGTCCCAGATGTCAAAAAGAAAAAAATTGTGTACCCGGTAACTGATTACGGGAATAATCCTCTAAACTTATACACCTCAGAAATTCTTTCAAGAGCAATGAGATATGCAGCACAACGCAGAGAAACTGGTTTTTGGACAGATTTTTTCCAGACTTCTTTGAAAGCTTTAACCATTTTCCGCTCCAGCTCTTTGTTAACCTGATTCTCCTCCCAGAAAAGCCCGCTCAAGGCCTGAACCCATTCCAGGTGACTGACCACAACTCCCCCTGCATTGGCAAGAATGTCAGGAATCACTACAATTCCCTTTTGTTCCAGGATTTCATCTGCTTCTGGCGTTGTAGGGCCGTTAGCTCCTTCAATGATAACTTTCGCCTTGATCTTGTTTGCATTTTTCAGATGAATCTGGTTTTCAAGGGCTGAAGGGATGAGAATGTCAACATCCTGGAGGAGGAGCTCCTCTTTATCGATTTGCTTTCCCGGATGTTTTATGATGCAGGCATGTTTTTCTACGCAATCTATGAGGCCGGGGATATCCAGGCCATTTGGATCGACAAGTGCGCCCGAGATATCAGATGTAGCCACAATTTTTGCTCCCATCTGGGATAGGAAAAGTGCGGCGTGGCCTCCCACGTTTCCAAATCCCTGGATGGCAATCTTGGTTCCTTTGAGATTTTTCTTTTTAGCTTTGAAAAATTCTCTGGCGATGATTGACACTCCTCTTCCGGTGGCTTCTTTTCTTCCTTTAGAGCCACCCAGGATTTCAGGTTTCCCGGTGACAATACTTGGCTCGGTGTAACCTTTCATCATCGAGTATGTATCCATGATCCAGGCCATGGTTCTTGAGGTTGTATAGACATCCGGGGCAGGAATGTCAATATGCGGGCCGAGGAGAGGCATGATTTCTGAAGTATATCTTCTGGTCAGCCTTTCAAGCTCATTTTCAGAAAGCTTTCTCGGATCGCAGATGATTCCTCCCTTAGATCCTCCATAAGGTAAATCCAGAAGGGAGCATTTCCAGGTCATCCAGGCAGCCAGAGCAACCATTTCTTCCTCTGTGACTTCTGGATGGTACCGAACTCCTCCTTTTGTCGGTCCTTTGGCGTTATTGTATTGGCAGCGAAAGCCGGTAAAAACTTTTATCTTTCCGTTGTCTAATTTGATGGGGATAGATACTTTCAAAATCCGCATCGGTTTTTCCAGGATTTTTAAGAGATTGTGATCCATGTCGATTTCTTTCGCAGCCTTATAGAGTTGTTTTTTAGCCTTGCGAGCTAAGGAGTCTTCTATCATTTTATCCTCCCTGAAAAAACCTATGATATGCTAGATTAACGAAAGAGACAATAATAGAACAGTTTTTCCTGGTTCTTCTCTTTTTCCCGTACGCTGGTTGATATTTCATTAGAAGCAGCGCTTGTATTCAGTCCAACCGCGAATTGAACCATACAATCTATTATAGCATTTAACCGCTAATACAAACGCAATTATTCCAGTGTCCTCGCGAGGAGCGAAGTGACGAAGCAATCTCATCCTATAAAGAAGAGATTGCCACGCCCTTTCAGGGCTCGCAATGACATAAAAATATATATTACGGTTATATTAGCTCTTCAGGGATTAACGAGAATATTTTTGATTTTGTCCTCTATCCAGGATACAAAAATGTATACGGAGCTAGCCTCCAGTTTGACATAAAAGACGGTTTCATTATAATTGAAGTTCACTTTTAATTGCATTTTTTCTTATCACAAGATTAGCGCTATTATAAAAAGAGAGCTAGTAATGCAAACTTTTGAAGATTTCATAGAATTTGCCATCAAAAGAGAAGAAGAAGCAATCAAAGCATATGGAGATCTTGCGGGTATAGCGAAAACTCCAGGCCTTAAGAAATTCTTATTAGATCTTCAAGAGGAGGAAAGAAATCACAAGAAGCTTCTTCAGGATATAACAGAAGAGAAAGTTGATTCTTTAGAAATAAAGGAAGTTGATGATTTGAAAATCAGCGACTATTTAGTAGAAGAGGCTCCGAGTCCTGATATGAATTTTCAGGACCTTCTTATTCTTGCTGCAAAAAAGGAGCAAAAGGCGGTGGATCTATACTCCGATCTGGAGAGAAAAGTCAGTAAAAAAGAGCTCAAGAAATTATTTGAGTTTCTCATCCAGCAAGAAAAATCACACAAGCTGAAATTGGAGGAAGAATACGAGAAACATGTGCTGGAAGGGTATTGATTTATATCGATAATTTTTTGGCTTCTTTAAAACAACCAAGAGAAAAGTTTCTGGTTTTCAAGAAGCCAGGTGTGATATTCAATCTTAAGGAGAATGATGATGGAAAAGTGGGAATGCACGGCCTGCGGTTATATCTATGACCCTGAAGAGGGTGACCCTGAGAATGGAATAAAACCAGGAACTCCTTTTGAGGAAATACCTGATGATTGGGTTTGTCCTCAGTGCGGAGTCGGTAAAGAATTTTTCCAGAAGATTGCTTAAGGCTGGGCAAAGGATAAAAGTCTAAATTGAGAGTAATAATCGTTGGAAATGGTTTAGCTGGGGTCATCGCTGCTAAAACGCTGCGCGAGCTGGATAAGAAAGTCGAAATAGAAGTTTTTGCTGAAGAAAAATATCATTATTATCCCCGTCCAAACTTGATAGAATTTTTAGCTGGCACAATCCCTTTTGAGCGTATGTTTGCCTTTCCTCAAGAATGGTATAAAGAGCAGAATATAAATATTCATCTGGGGAAACCAGTAACAAGAATTTTCCCTGATTCACAGGAAATTGAGGTGGCAGGAGGAAAAAAAGAAAAATATGAATCTTTGCTCTTAGCCAACGGTTCTTTTTCCTTCATCCCTCCCTTTAAAGGCGCAGATAAAAAGGGAATTTTCGCATTAAGGACTCTGGACGATGCCTTTGAACTTCTCGAGTACCTCAAAAATCACCAAAGGGTAGTCGTAATCGGAGGAGGACTTTTAGGCCTGGAAATAGCCCAGGCAATGAAATCAAGAGGAGCTCGAGTGGATGTGGTTGAATTTTTCGACCGCCTGCTGCCCCGCCAGCTTGATATCCAGGGGGCATCTATGCTTAAAGCCCAGGTCGAAAATATGGGGATAAACGTTCATCTTGGGTTGGCTACTGAGGAGATTCTCGGCCAAAATGATGCGAGAGGATTAAAGTTTAAGGGGGAAAGAGAGATAGAAATGGACATGGCCATAGTAGCAGCAGGAGTAAGGTCAAATATTCGACTAACAAAGGAAGCTGGCCTTGAGACCGATCGAGGGCTTGTTACCGATGATTACCTCCAGTCGAGCAATGCGAAAATATTTGGGGCGGGGGATGTTGTCCAGCATAGAGGGAGGATCTATGGGATTATCCCTTCTTCCTTTAATCAAGCCCGGATTGTGGCTTCCAATATCCTGGGCATGAAGGAGAAGTATGAAGGAACTGTCCCTTCTAACACCTTGAAAGTTGCTGGCCTTGATCTCACATCTGTAGGACTGGTCAATCCTGAAGAGGGTATATCAGAGGAATTTAGAAAAGAAAAAAAAGAGGAGGGAATATATAAAAAAATAGTCATCCAGAAAGGCGTGGTCACCGGGGCTATCTGGATGGGGACCAAGAAAGGAGTTAATGAAATCAGTCGTATAATCTCCCAGAAGATAAATATAGAGAAACATAAAATTTCTCTTTTAGAAGACGATTTTGACTATTCAGTTTTATGAAAATTAGAATTTTTTGCATCTTTCTTATTTTGTCGGTTTTCCTTGCTCCCGTCTGTGTTCTGGGCAAAACTTCAGTGTATCTCTCCTTTGAATACATAAAAGGTCTAGATCAATCAGATCTGGTCGATGGAAGTTTCCGAAACTCTCAATTCGGGCTTATTTTTTCAGATAAAATTGCTCCCAGGATTGATTATGTTGCAGAGTTTAGGTTAAGGCAAGAAAACAGAATTGATTTAGATCAGGCCTGGGTAGGATTCAATCTCTCAAATTCGTTGAATATTAAATTAGGTCTCTATATTGTTCCTTTCGGAAAATACAACCTGATAAACCGCCCTCATCAGACGATGTTAATAAATGCTCCTCTGATTGTGGAGAAAATGTTTCCCCCAACCTGGAGGGATATGGGAGTCCTGTTGGAGGGGAGAACAGGCAACATTTTCTATTCAGGCTATTGGGGGAACGGGCTTTTTGAGAGTGAAAATTTAGGAGGAAGCCAGCAGTTTGAGGATAATAATCTAAACAAAGCAAAGGGAGCAAGATTGGGCACAGCGCTGAGCCAGTCGCTTGAAGTCGCCTTTTCCTATTACAAGGGGAAATATGATGAGGCAAATGAGCGGGATCTTATCCTTCAAGGAATAGATTTAATCTGGTCATCAGAAGGATTGCAAATCCTCTCTGAGTATTTAAGAGGTACTTTACAAAATCCTGAAAGTTTTTCTGAGGGCAAAATTGAAGGGTACTATATTCAGGCTTCATTTGAATCAGGCACCCTTCGTCCTGTGGTGAGTTACCAGCGACTAAAATATGAAGATTCTTTTCATGGCCAGGGCTTTAGCAGTGCTGGTCCTGGAGCGGGGATTTCAGAGGAAAAAAACCGCTGGGCGCTCGGTCTTGTGTATTTCGCTTCCGAAAATGTTTTTCTTACATTCGAATACGATTTTAACCGCGAGAAAGACTTAGAGATTAAGAATAACTCTTATTCATTACAGGTTTCCTTAAGTTTTTAGCAAAAAAAGGGGACAGGCTGCTTTTTTCATAAAGGGGATTTTCTTTTTCCTTAATGTAAGGATTTGATTTATCAAACCCTAAAGTCAAGATAGGGATTATTCCCTATTTCTGAAAAAAGTAGCCTGTCCCCTTTTTTTTGTTTAAGCCTTGTTTAAAGACTCAATTTCTGATAAAACTAGGTCTCAATAAGATTTCTTCCTGAATAAAACAAACGCGAGACTTTTTGAAGGATTTTTATGGCTAATTTGCTTGTTACTGGCACTCAATGGGGCGATGAAGGCAAAGGTAAAATTATCGACCTCCTTACTCCATCTTTTGATGTTGTGGCTCGCTATCAAGGAGGTCATAATGCTGGACATACGGTTTATGTCAACGGGGAAAAAATCATTCTTCATCTCATTCCTTCAGGGATTTTCCACAGGGATGTGCTTTGTATTATCGGGAATGGAGTTGTCATAAATCCTAAGGCATTTCTGGATGAAATCGAAGAATTAAAAAAATCCGGAGTGGAGATAGGTGATAATATCGTGGTAAGCAAAAATGCCCATCTCATCCTTCCTTATCACTCGCAGAGAGAGATTATCGATGAAGAGAGAAGAGGAGCGAAAAAAATCGGCACTACCTGCCGGGGCATCGGTCCTTCTTATGAGGATAAAATGGCTCGCCGCGGAATCAGGGCTGGAGATCTTTTGGATTTATCCATCCTCGAAGAAAAGATTAAGGAGAATGTAGAAGAAAAAAAAGCCTATTTCGCTTATTACAATCAGCCTCTTCCTGATGCGGAGAAAATCTATAAAGAATATGCTTTTTACGCTTCCAAGATAAAAAAATATGTAAAGGATGTTTCGCTTCTTTTGGATGAGAAAATGAAAGAAGGGAAATCCATTCTTTTCGAAGGAGCTCAGGGAGCCCTCCTGGATATTGATCATGGAACTTATCCTTATGTCACCTCCTCCAATTCGACTGCCGGGGGAGTATGCACCGGCTTAGGCGTGCCTCCCCAAAAAATAGATTCAGTCTTGGGAGTGACAAAAGCTTACACGACGCGGGTTGGAGGTGGTCCTTTTCCCACAGAAATTTTTGATGAGAGAGGAAAATTTTTGCTTGAGAAGGGAAATGAATACGGATCGACTACAGGCCGCCCCCGGCGATGTGGCTGGTTTGATGCTGTGGCGGTATCTTATGCATGCCGCTTGAACGGAATAGATAAGATTGCCCTGACCAAACCGGATGTTCTTGATGATTTTGATGAAATACAGGTGTGTTTAGGATATAAATACAAAGGAAAACTGCTGCCCAGTTTTGCTTCAGAAAGCTGGATTTTGGATAAAGTGGTACCTCAGTATAAGAAAATGCGAGGTTGGAGGAAACCGATCCGGAAGATAGTAGATTTCCCTTCCCTTCCTCAAGCTTTTAAAGATTACCTTAAACTCATTGAGGATACTATCCAGGCCAGGATTGTTCTTGTTTCCACAGGAGTGGAAAGAAAGGACATCATCCTGAACGAAGCTGAGTTAAAAGACATTGCTGACCTGGATAAAGTCAAAAAAGGAATAAGTTAAAAACGTCAGCTGCTAAGATTGACTTAAATGAAAAGTAATGGTAAAAATCATTGCAATATAATAATTCCTATAAGGGAGGTATTAAATGCCGGTAAAGAAGACAGCTAAAAAGTCTCCTGCCAAGAAAAAAAAGAAAGCTGGACCTAAGAAAAAAGCTGCTGCTAAGCAAAAAAAAGGTCTATCTTACGAATGTCATGTCTGTGGTTATCGACTTATTGTCGATGAAGTCTGCGGATGTTCCGAAGAACATGTCTTTGTCTGCTGTGATAAACCGATGAGAAAAAAACGGGCAAAAAAGTAAGACAGCTCTTTTGAAAAAGTCAGGGCAGTTTGTAGGAGATGTAAAAGCGAAATTCAGCTATCTGCTCAAGCTTGTTTCAAATTTATTTTTGTGAAGTAAGGAACCATACTTTCCTCAGAAAATAAGGGGAGGCTAGGTCTTGTTCTCTGTTTTTCTATGTCTAACTTCTGTTGTCTGAATTTACCTCTCCATTTAATTTTCATATAATGTGATGAAAGAGCTAATACAAACGCAATTATTCTAATGTCATCGCGAGGAGCGAAGTGACGTGGCTATCTCATTAATTAATCTTAAGAGATTACCGCACCCTTTCAGGGCTCGCAATGACATTGTACAAAATATATATTGCGTTTATATTAGATCATCTATTTTTTTCTTGAAGAAAGTTGAGAAAAGAAAAATTTTATGATAAAATATATATACTATTATTACTATATATTAAGTATAGAACATAGCCTGAAAATTTTAGTGAGAATAATAGGGAATTTAAATTTTTAACAAGAAAGAAGATTAAGGTTTCATAACGAGACAATGCAGAAAAAAGGAAAGATTATAACCGATATTTCAGTGATGATTGCCGGGATGGCAGGTGATGGAGTTCTCTTTACAGGGAATGTTCTGGCTAAGATTTTGAAAAGGCAGGGATGGGAGATTTCAACTTACAGGGATTTCCCTTCTAACATAAGAGGTGAGCCGACCAATTACACGATACGAGCGAGTCTTGAGAAAATTTATGGGAGAGGAGATGATATTGATGTTTTCATGGCTTTTGATTGTGACGCAATTTTCAAGCATGCCAAAAGTATGGCCGAGGGAGGAATCCTTCTTTGTGATGGTGAAGATATTGTTGCGCCTTCCCCTTCAAAGAGCAAGGCAACAACATACCATAGGTTTCCTTTAAGAAAATTAGCACTAGGTAGTTTTGGCAAGGAGATCTTCAAGAACATGATTGCGCTCGGAGCCTTATTCTATATCCTTGATCTGGATTTTCATATCATAGAACAAATTATCTCAGAGGCTTTCTTAAAGAGAAAAGGGAAAGAAGTCGTTCGAAAAAATATTCAGGCCATTCATCTAGGATGCGAACAGGCAAAAGAACTTATTTCGCCAGAAGAAAGACATTCCTTAACGAGAAGAGAAGATTATAACAGGTTACTTCTCTCTGGAGATGAAGCAATTGCCTTTGGAGCACTTGCCGCAGGATGTCGGTTTTTTGCTGCCTATCCCATTTGCCCTGCCACTGAAATCTGGCAGTGGTTAGCCGTCTATCTTCCCCGGTTCAACGGTCTTGTCGTTCAGACAGAAGATGAAATAGCTGCATTGAACATGGCCCTGGGAGCCTCGTACGCAGGAGCACGGGCCATGACATCCACTTCAGGACCCGGAGCTTCTTTGATGATGGAGGGATTTAGCCTTGCTGGAATGGCGGAAATACCGATCGTGGTTGCCCATGTCCAGAGGGTTGGCCCGAGCACAGGCATGCCTACAAAAACAGAACAGTCAGATTTGAATCAATGGATTTATGGTTCTCATGGAGATTTTCCCCGCATCGTTCTTTCTCCCGGAACAGTAGAAGAATGCTTTGAGTTCACCATAAAAGCTTTCAATCTTGCCGAAAAATACCAGTGTCCTGTGATTCTTCTAACAGAACAGGATTATGGTCATAACTTCCGTTCTGCAAATAAATTTGACTTATCAAAGGTTAAAATCGAGAGAGGAAAACTCCTCAGCCAGGAAAAACTTATAAGCATAAATGACTTTAAAAGGTACAAGTTTACGCCTGATGGTGTTTCTCCCCGTGCTCTCCCTGGTATGAAAAACGGTCTTCACATGGTTGAGAGCAACGAGCACAATGAGAGAGGTTACAGAAATGAAGATCCGGAAAACAGAATAAGGATGATGCAGAAAAGGATGAAAAAGCTTAGAAGTGCCTCTAAGGATCTGATCTCTCCCAAAATATGGGGGAAGAAAGATGGAGAAATCGGAATCATAGGAGTTGGCTCCACTTTCGGACCAATTCAAGAAGCGATAACACTGCTAGAGAAAAATGGAATCAGAGCTAAATACCTTCAGATGAGAACACTCTGGCCTTTCCCTTCGAAGAAAGTAGAGGAGTTCATAGAAACATGCAAAGAAACTTTTGTTGTTGAAAACAATTTCTCAGGACAATTGAGCATGCTTTTAAAAAGCCAGGTGCGAATGTCCTTTGATGCAAGAAATATTCTTAAGTATTCAAGCCAGGCCTTCAGGCCTCAAGAGATTTCAGAACAAATCCAGAAGGCTCTTTAAATGAGAAAAGATAAGGATTATCATTTGACTGACCCGACCTGGTGTGCGGGCTGCGGTAATTATGGCATCTTTGCTGCTTTTAAGAAAGCGGCTGCGGCGCTTGACCTGGAGCCTGAGCAATTAGTCATCGTAACAGGAATTGGTTGTCATGGGAGATTGAACAATTATTTTAATTCTTACGGATTTCATGCCCTCCATGGCCGGGCTTTGCCCGTAGCCTCTGGAATTAAGCTTTCTAATCCCAGTCTTTCTGTTGTAGGAATAAGCGGAGATGGCGACGCCTACTCCATCGGCTTGGGACATTTTATTCACTCCCTAAGAAGGAATATCAATATCACTTATGTGGTTGCAGATAACAGGGTTTATGCCCTGACTCAAGGTCAAACCTCTCCTACGAGCGAGATGGGTTATGTTTCTGTTTCAACTCCATACGGTTCTAAGGAACTCAATCTCAACGGTCTACAACTGGCGCTTGCTTCAGGCGCAAGCTTTATCGCCCGAGGATTTTCCGGTAATCCCACGCAATTATCAAGTCTTATCGAAAAAGGTATGAAACACAAAGGTTTTGCTTTGGTCGAAGTATTGAGTCCCTGTGTAATTCACAATAAAATAAATACTTATCAATGGTTCAGGAAAAATATTTACAATCTTGACGATGATTCGAATTATGATCCGGGGGATAAGATTAAAGCCTGGGAAAAGTTAAGCAACGAGAAAAAAATTCCTATGGGTTTGATCTATGTCGAAAAAAGACCATCCTATGAAGATCTTGTTTTTGGAAAGAGGGCAGAGCCTATTGTTTCTGATGATTTAAGCGTAGATGTCCCTCGACTAGAAAAAATCATGGAAAAATTTAAGTGAAATCTATATCATTAAAACTCTATGAATAAGGAGAATTTTTTATGAAAGAAAAAGTGGAGAAAGCTTTGGATAAAATTCGACCCGCCCTTATGGCCGATGGTGGAGGTGTAGAACTGGTGGAGGTCAAGGATGGTGTGGTTAAGGTCAAGTTGACCGGTGCCTGTGGTGGATGCCCTATGTCTCAGATGACTTTAAAGATGGGGATTGAAAGAACCTTGAAGAGTGAAATCCCAGAGATAAAAGAAGTCGTTGCGGTTTGAGGAAATTAACAGAGAGAAAAATTAATCCAGCTATCTTGATTTATGGTAGTTTTTTCAATTAATGGAAAAGGGGAATAAATGAGACGGGTATATTTAGATCGAATCGCAGCAACTCCTCTTCATCCCCAGGTGCTTGAAGCCATGCTTCCTTATTTGAAAGAAAATTTCGGAAACCCACAGAGTCTTCATTCTGTTGGCCAAGAAGCTTTAAGCGCTGTTGAAGAAGCAAGAGAGAAGGTAGCTCAGCTCATTAATTGCGAGCCTACAGAGATTTTTTTTACTTCCAGCGGGTCAGAATCCAATAATTTTGCTCTGAAAGGACTTGCCCTTGCCCATCAAAAAAAAGGAACACACATCATTCTCTCTGCAGTCGAACATCAATCTATTCTTCATTCGGCCAAGAGCCTTGAAAAACTCGGGTTTAGGGTGAATTCTGTTCCCGTTGATAAATGGGGAATGGTGGACCCAGAGGAACTCAAGCGAGCTTTTTCTGATGAAACCATACTTGTTTCCGTAATGCTAGCTAACAATGAAGTGGGGACTATAGAGCCGATTGGTGAAATAGCCCGTATTTGCCGCGCCCGCGATGTTCTTTTTCATACAGATGCGGTGGCAGCTGTAGGAAACATTCCTGTTGATGTGAAGGAGTTAGGCGTCGATGCTTTGAGTCTTGCAGGAAGTCAGTTCTACGGTCCCCAGGGCAGTGCAGCTTTGTTTGTGAAAAAAGGCGTAAGAATACTTCCTTTCATTGATGGAGGTATTCAGGAGAGCGGAAGGCGTGCTGGAACAGAAAATGTGTCTGGTATTGTTGGCCTGGGAAAAGCGGCAGAGATAGCCAAAAAGGAGATGGAAAAACGGAATGAAAAAGTAAAGCTCTTGAGGGACAGGCTTGTGAAACTCCTTCCCCAGAAAGTGGAGCACGTGTTTCTTACCGGTCACCCTGAAAAAAGGCTCCCTCATCATGCGAGTTTTTGTATTGAGTTTGTTGAAGGAGAAGCGATGCTCTTGAATCTGGATATGCAGGGTATTTCTGTTTCGAGTGGTTCTGCTTGCACTTCAAGGGCGCTAAAAGCTTCTCATGTTCTCCTGGCCATGGGCATAGATCATGCTCTTGCTCAGGGCTCCCTTGTTTTCAGTTTGATTGAAGAGACGACTTCCGAGGATATAGATTATTTCCTTGAAGTCTTCCCCCCCATAATAGAGAGACTGAGGAAAATGTCTCCCTTGTATACCGAGTATTTAGAGGAGAAAGGAAAATGATTTACAGCGATAAAGTTATGGAACATTTTCAAAACCCGCGGAATGTAGGAGTTATAGAAGATGCAGATGGAGTTGGTAAGGTAGGCAATCCTGTCTGCGGTGACATGATGAGTTTTTCTATCAAGGTGAAAGACAATCGAATTGATGATGTCAAGTTTCAGACTTTTGGTTGCGGCGCTGCTATTGCTGTCTCCAGCATCGTCAGTGAAATGGCGATGGGAAAGACACTTGAAGATGCCCTTAAAATCACAAACAAGAGTGTTGCCGAGGAGCTGGGAGGATTACCCAAGAATAAACTCCATTGTTCAAATCTGGGAGCCGATGCGCTCCATAAGGCTATTGAAAATTACAAGGAGAGGCAGAAGGCTGATGTTGAGAAAAAAGAGGCTATGGTGAAATCAGTTGATAAGGAGAAATGTTATTGTCCTTACTGCGAAGGTCCTCTTGAGGGTTTGGAAGATTCCTGCAAACAGTGTGAGATTGAACTTGAGGAGTGCCCAGAATGCGGAGAATCTGTTAAAAAAGGGGAAGAAAAATGCCTCCATTGCGGTGCAACGAAAGTTAGGGTATAAATTTCTTAGATAATGTAAACCTTCCCTGAAATCCAAAAACCAAACAAAATAGAAATAAAGCAAAATATAAAAACGATGTTAGAGGAAAGAATAAAGACTGATGTGAAATTAGATTGTTTTGGCTTGCTTTGCCCTATGCCTATTGTCCAGACAGCACAAAAAATAAAAGAAATGAAGATTGGAGAAGTTCTGGAAGTGATCTCAACAGATGCAGGAATCAGAGAGGATATGCCAGCCTGGTGCAGGCAGACCGGACAAGAATATCTTGGATTGGAGGAAGAAGGAGAAACTATAAAAGTGTATGTCAGGAAAGTTAAGGATTAGCCAAGTTTATTCAGTCCATCCTCAAGATGGAAAATCGAACGGATGTGTAGGGATTTGATTTATCAAGTCCACCTTTGATTATATGATTTATAATTGTAGGGGCTTGATTCATCAAGCCCGCCTTTGAGGAGAACCGTGAACAAAGAAGAGATAAGGAATAAAATAACGAAATTAAAAAAAGAAAAGAATGCCGTTATTTTAGCCCATAATTATCAGATTGGAGACGTCCAGGATGTAGCTGATTATATCGGGGATTCCTTGGGCCTGAGCCAGAAAGCAGCCCAGGTGGATGCGAAAATTATTGTATTTTGCGGGGTCCACTTTATGGCTGAGACAGCTAAGATACTGTCTCCGGAGAAAACAATTCTTATCCCGGATATAAGGGCAGGCTGTCCTATGGCTGATATGATTACTGCCTCTGAGCTTCGGGAGTGGAAAAAAAATTACCCAGAAAGTAAAGCTGTCTGCTATGTCAATACAACTGCAGAGGTAAAGGCTGAATGTGATATTTGCTGCACCTCGTCAAATGCTGTCACAGTTGTGAATTCCCTTAGTGCAGATGAAATTCTTTTTGCTCCGGATAAAAATCTTGCAGCTTATGTTGCCCGCCACACGAAGAAAAAGATTATTCCCTGGGATGGCTACTGCTATGTTCATAGATACATCAAGGCCAGAGATATAATGGATAAAAAGAACCTTCACCCCCAAGCAGAAACCTGGGTTCATCCTGAATGCCTGCCAGAGGTCATAGATCTTGCTGATAAAGTTATTTCCACAGGAAAAATGGTCCAGGAAGCACGCAAGACAAAAAAGAAAGAAATCATTATAGGGACTGAAAGCGGGATAATCTATAGAATGAAGAAAGAGAATCCAACCAAGAATTTTTATCCTGCCAGAGACGCTGCCTTTTGTTTTAACATGAAAAAGATAGATCTGGGAAAAGTTTTAAGATCTTTAGAAAATATGATTTATAAGGTTGAAGTTCCCCTCGAGGTGAGTCAAAAAGCAAGGGGAGCCATAGAAAAAATGATCGAGATTTAAGGAGGAGAGGAATGAAAGAAAAGACAAAGGAAAATTTGAAGAATGCCTTTGCGGGAGAGAGCCAAGCTCATATGAAATACTTGGCCTTTGCTGATAAAGCAGAGAAAGAAAATTTTTCTAATGTTGGCAGGCTCTTCAGAGCTAATAGCTTCGCAGAGCAAGTTCATGCCACAAATCATCTCAGGACTTTGTCCGGAATAAAGAAAACCCCTGAGAACCTCCAGGAAGCAATAGAAGGGGAAACCTTCGAGGTAGAAGAGATGTATCCCGCTTATATAAAGGTAGCTGAAGAGGAGCAGGAGAAAGGAGCTGAAACTGTAACCAAGTGGGCCTTGGAAGCAGAAAAGGTTCATGCTGTACTCTACAGGAAAGCCAAAGAAGCCGTAGCCAAGGGGCAAGATATAGAATTTAAGCCCGTCCATGTCTGCCAGGTTTGTGGATTTACAGCGGAAGGGGAAGCTCCTGACATTTGCCCTGTCTGTGGTGCACTTAAGGAGAAATTCAAAGGATTCTAGCTTGGAATGCAGGCCCTTGATTCACTAAATCCGTTTTTGATTGTATGATCTATTATTGTAGGGACTTGATTCATCAAGCCCATCTTTGAATGGATAGTTTCTTAACGTAGGGGCTTGATTTATCAAGCCCGCCTTTGTTTTTTCTATTTTTTAAGGAGGAGGAAAAGTGAGACATTCTTGGCGCATAGCAAAAGTTTTTGGGATAGATATAAAAATAGACTCAAGCTGGATTATTATTTTTACTTTATTCACCTGGATATTATCCGCAAATTACTTTCCCCAAAGATTTCAAGATTGGCCCCACGGCCTCTACTGGATCATAGGGATAATAACAAGCCTTCTTATCTTTGCCTCGGTTTTGGTCCATGAGCTGGCCCATTCCCTTGTGGCCTTAAAACAAGGAGAAAAAGTACGAAGCATTACTCTTTTTCTCTTGGGGGGAGTTGCTCAAATAACAGAGGAGCCTAAACGGCCTATGCGGGAATTCACGATGGCTCTTGTTGGCCCTATGACAAGCTTTTTAATCGCTTTTCTCTTTCTGATGCTCTCTTTTATCCTCAGAGGAATAAGTGAGCCTCTCTGGGCATCTGCTTCTTACCTGGCTATGATCAACGCTGTGCTGGCCATATTTAACCTCTTCCCCGGTTTTCCGATGGACGGGGGGAGAGTTTTAAGATCCATTATCTGGAAGGTCACCGGCAACCTGAAAAAAGCCACAAAGATAGCATCCAGGGTAGGACAGGGCTTTGCTTTTTTCCTGATATTTATCGGAATTCTTCAGATTTTAGGAGCGAATCTCCTCCAGGGCATCTGGCTGATCTTCATTGGCTGGTTTCTCCACAGTGCAGCTGTAAGAGGCTATGATCATGTTATGGTCCAAAGCCTGTTAAAAGGAGTTCGGGCAGAAGATTTGATGACAAAAAATTTTGAGACTGTGACAGCTGACCTTTCAGTTCAGAGTTTAGTTGATGATTATATTCTCAAAAAAAGAGAAAGAGTCTTTCTTGTTTCAGATAAAGGAAGTCTTAAGGGCATAGTTTGTTTAGAAGATGTGAAATCAACTCCTTCAGAGAAATGGGCGGAGACCAAAGTCGGAGAAATCATGACACCGAAAGAAAAATTGGAAGCGGTTTCTCCCGATGCTGACGGAAGCCAAGTTCTCAACAGCATCAC